>CACXFX010000116.1 GCA_902767055.1 uncultured Pseudomonadota bacterium | reverse complement strand
TTTTAAAAAGAGTAAAAGTAAAATTTAGTGCTTTTCAAATCTCATTTATTATATATAATACGGGAAAAAATAAACGATAAAGAGGAAAAGCCTATGAAAAAACCTGTTATGTTGCTGATTTTGGACGGTTGGGGTTATCGTCAAAATATCACAAAAGACAATGCAATTGAAAACGGTCAGACGCCCAATTGGCATGAACTGATTAAAACTTGTCCGCACGGCTTTGTTGAAACATCAGGGCTTGATGTCGGTTTGCCGGACGGGCAAATGGGCAATTCGGAAGTCGGGCACATGAATTTGGGTGCCGGCCGCGTGGTGATGCAGGATTTGCCTAAAATTGACTTAGCCTGTCAGGACGGCAGTTTAGCCAAAAACAAGGTTTTGCTTGAGCTGATTGAGGCCTTGAAAAAGACAAACGGGGTTTGCCATTTGATGGGGTTGATGTCGCCGGGCGGCGTGCATTCGCACCAAAATCATATTTCAAAACTGGCTGAAATTTTAAGTCACAACGGTATCAAGGTTGCCGTTCATGCCTTTATGGACGGGCGTGATACACCGCCGCAATCAGGCAAGTCTTTTTTAGAAGAATTTGAAAATTCAATCAAGGATTTGAAAAACGTCAAAGTTGCAACAATCTCGGGGCGTTTTTATGCGATGGACAGAGATAAGCGTTGGGACAGGGTTGAAAAGGCTTATAACAACATTATTTCAGCAGACGGTAAACGTTTTGCAAATGCTGTTGAGGCGATGGATGCAACTTATGCCGACAACGTCACCGATGAGTTTGTTGTGCCTTGTGTTGTCGGGGATTATCAAGGGGCAAATGACGGCGATGCCGTGTTGATGGCCAATTTCAGGGCTGACCGCGCACGTGAGATTTTGTATGCTTTGGTTGATGAACCGTTTGAGGGTTTTGAGCGCAAAAAACGTGTTAAATTTGTTGCTTCTGTCGGTATGGCCGAATATTCCGTCGATCACAACCGCTTTATGAAAACGCTGTTTGCGCCGGAGGAATTAAAAGATATTTTCGGGCAGATTGTTTCTGAAAACGGTTTGACGCAACTCAGAATTGCCGAAACGGAAAAATATGCGCATGTGACGTTTTTCTTTAACGGCGGTGAAGAGCGCGAGTTTAAGGGCGAAAGCCGCATTTTGATCCCTTCACCGAAAGTCGCAACTTATGACTTAAAGCCTGAAATGAGTGTTTATGAGGTGACCGATAAACTCGTTGATGCAATCGAAAATCATAAATTTGATGTGATTATCTGCAATTTTGCAAACGGTGATATGGTCGGGCATACCGGCATCATGGAGGCCGCGTTAAAGGCTGTGGCGGCTGTTGATGAAAACTTGGGTCGTGTGATGAAGGCAATTAAAAAAGCCGATGGTGTGCTTTTGGTGACGGCTGATCACGGCAATGTCGAAAAGATGATTGATGAAAAAACGGGGCAGCCTTATACCGCGCATACGGTCGGCAAAGTTCAGGCCGCGCTTTATAACGGGCCCGATAACATCAAAGGCTTAAAAGACGGAAGACTTGCCGATATTTCGCCGACACTTTTGGATTTGCTCGGGATCAAACAGCCTGCGGCAATGACCGGAAAATCTTTGCTTGAGAAAAAATAGGCATGATTAAAACAGGACGGTATATACTTTTTGCATTGTGGGTGGTGATTGTTTCATCGCCTGCGGTGTATGCCGTTTCTGAATATGAAGTCAATGAAGCGTTTGCAAAGTCCGATGAAAAAAGGATGGAATACAAAAAGTTGCAGGCTGAATCGGTTGCGTTGAGTTTGGAACTGGCTAAAATGAACAGAGAGCTTGTCGAGGCCGCCAAGCGCATTCAAAAAGACGAAGACAGTATTACCAAAACCGAAGGAGAATTAAAACTTTTGCAAGACAAATTGCGGGTCAGTGAAGAAAAATTCAATGAAGAATATCAAGGGTTGGCTAAGATGTTGGCCGCTATTGAAAATTTAGCCTTACATCCGACGGATTCGCTTATTTTTCAGCCTTTAACGCCGGTTGAGATGATACAAAGTGCCGTTTTAATGCGCGAAAGTGTGCCTTACTTGAAAAACAATGCCGAAAAAATCAGAAAAGATCTGGACGAATTGGCAAAGCAAAAAAAAGCCGCGGAGCAAAAACTGATCGAACTGTCGAATAAAACCGAAGATTTGAAGCAAAAACAAGTTTCAATCAAAAAAATGGTGGGGCAAAAAGCAAAGCTTCAGGAAGAACTTGAAGGGCAAAAAAGTAAAGCGCGCGAAGATGCTTTGCGTTTGGCGGCCGAAGCTTCGGATTTAAAAGATTTAATGGATAAAGCCTTGAAAGAGGCCGAAATAAAACGTCGTAAGCAAGAAGAATTGAAGCGTGCGGCGCGTGAGCGTGAAATCGAGGCTCAGAAAAAATTGGAAGAAGAACAGCTTAAGCGTTTGAGAGAAAATCGGGCAAGCGGTTTTGAAAATCAAGATGCGCTTTTGCCTGATGAAAAAGACAATCTTGAAGTTGACAATGTAACTTATGATGTTGTACAATCAATAAAAAATGAAGCAAAAGCGTTGTCAGCTGCAAAGCAATTTGTGCGTCCCGTGCGCGGTGATGTTGTGACAAATTACGGACAAGAGCTTTCAAAAGGTGTCGCGTCTAAAGGGATTATTATTAAAACGCGGCCCCAGGCTCAAGTTGTGGCACCTTATGACGGAACGGTTGTTTTTGCCGGTCCGTTTAAGGGATATGGCAATTTAATTATTATTGAACACGGCAGCGATGTTGTTTCGCTTGTGGCGGGAATGTCGAGTATTGAGCCGGAAAACGGTCAAATGGTTTTGGCGGGAGAACCGATCGGTTTGATGCCGGATACAAATGAGGCCAAACTTTATATGGAAATCAGAAAAGATAAGAAAACAGTCAACCCTGTCGCGTGGCTCGGCCTGTGAATAAAGGAAAAAAGATGATTAAAAAAAGTTTAGTATTTTTTGTTGCTTTAGGTTTGTTTGTCAATGTTGTAAATGCTGCGGACAAGGCAAAAAAACAGACGCATAATACCTATGAGATGCTTAATCTTTTCGGCGAGGTGATGGAGCGTACAAAAGCCGGTTATGTCGAAGAGGTTTCGGATCAGGAATTAATCGAACAGGCCTTAAACGGTATGCTTTCTTCGCTTGATCCGCACAGCAGTTATCTTGATGCCGAAAGTTATAATTATATGTCCGAACAAACCAAAGGTAAATTCGGCGGGCTCGGTATTGAGGTAACGATGGATAACGGGCTTGTCAAAGTGGTTTCGCCGATTGATGATACGCCGGCTTATAAAGCCGGTTTGAAAGCGGGCGATTATATTACCCATATTGACGGGCAAACGGTTATCGGGATGAATTTGAATGAGGCGGTATCCAAGCTTCGCGGTAAAATCGGCACAAAAGTCAAAATTTCAGTCAGGCGCGAGGGGGTAAAACCTTTTGATGTGACAATTAAACGTCAGGAAATTAAAATTCAATCCGTTAAAACAGACATTAAAAGCGATGATATTTTGTATGTTCGTATCTCATCGTTTACCGAAGATAATGACAAGTCAATCAAAAAAGCCTATGATGCGGCCGCTAAAAAGTTGGGCGATAAATTGGCCGGTTTGATTATTGATGTCAGAAACAATCCGGGTGGTTTGCTTGATCAGGCTGTTGCGGTGTCGGATTTGTTTTTAAGCGAAGGGGAAATCGTGTCGACCCGTGCGCGTAACATTGAAGACAATGTCAAATATACGGCACATTCGGGCGATATTACAAACGGTTTGCCGATTGTGGTGATTATCAATGAAGGATCGGCGTCAGCCTCGGAAATTGTGGCAGGTGCTTTGCAAGATCATCACAGAGCAATCATTTTGGGTGAAAAATCATTCGGTAAAGGCTCTGTTCAGACGGTTATTCCGCTTGGTGATTTCGGCGCAATGAGATTGACGACCGCGCGTTATTATACGCCGAGCGGACGTTCTATTCAAGCTAAAGGTATTGAGCCGGATATTGTTGTGCCGCTTGCACAAATCAAACCGATTGAAAATTACAGCTTAAATTTGAAAGAGGCGGAATTGTCCGGGGCTTTGAAAAACGAGCAGGAAGACAATAAAAAATCAGACAATCAAGCTTCAAACAAAGAAGCGGATATCGAAGATTATCAGCTTGTTCGTGCGCTTGATTTGGTGCACGCCTTAAAGCTTTACCAATCAAATCTCAAAACTGAGCCGCTCCAAAATCAGCAAAAAACGAAAACGGAGAAAAAGAAATGATGCAGAATTATCGCAATTGCGCCGGCGTTATTTTGTTTAATGACAGCGGAAAGGTTTTGATGTGTGCCCGCGCCGATCAAAAGGGTTTTCAATGGCAGTTTCCGCAAGGCGGAATCGAAAATGAGGAAAGTGTGCAAGATGCTGCGGCGCGCGAGCTTTTTGAAGAAACATCGGTAAAATCCGTTAAGTTTTTGCTTGCACTGAGCAGTCCGATTTCGTACGTTTATCCGCGTATTATTCATAAAGCGATGGCCAAAGAGGGGCGTAATTATGTCGGGCAAAGAATGTATTGGACGCTTGCGTATTTTTACGGCAATGATGACGAAATCAAATTTGATCAGCCCAATCCGGAATTTAAGGCCTATGAGTGGGTTGATGTTTTGCGGGCTTATAAACGCTTGGTGTTTTTCAAACGCAGTGCGTATCGTTTCGGGTGCAAGACGCTTGAGCCTTATATTCAAGCTTACCTAAACAGAGATAAATGTTTTGAGTTTGATGAAAAGGACTTTTTGCCCGAAGAGCTCAGATAGGGTCTTTAAATAAAAAAAAGAGTCACGAAAAACGTGGCTCTTTTTTTTAAGATTTTTAAAAGCTTTTTAGTTGGCTTTTTTCAAGGCTTCGCCCAAAGCTTCACCCAAAGAAGTGCCGGCAGCATTGGAATTTGAATATTCTTCCAAAGCTTTCTTTTCTTCTTCGATTTCAAATGCTTTGACCGAAACGCCGAGTTTGCCGTTCTTTCTGTCAACAGAGGTCAATTTAGCTTCTAAAACATCACCTTCGTGATAGTTTTCCAAAACTTGGCCTTCTTTATCTTTTGACAAATCAGCTTTCTTAATTAAAGCAGGAATGCCTTCAACTTCAACGGCAACGCCTTTTTCCTCAATGCCGGTCACAATTGCGCGAACAATGTCACCTTTTTTCAAGTTTTCAAGGGCTAAAGCCGCATTGTTTTCATCGAGTTGTTTGATGCCTAAACTGATACGCTCTTTGTCAACATCAACATCAATGATTTTGGCTTTGATTTCCTGACCTTTTTCATAGGCTTTAACAGCATCTTCGCCATTGACGCCCCAAGCAATGTCGGAAAGGTGAATCATACCGTCGATTTCATCGGTTAAGCCGATAAACAAACCGAATTCGGTAATATTCTTAATCGTACCCTCAATGACAGAACCTGCCGGATGCTCTTCAATATATGCTGCCCACGGATTGGGTTGGCACTGTTTGATGCCGAGGCTGATTCTTCTCTTTTCGGGATCGACTTCCAAAACTTTGACTTCAACTTCTTCAGAGGTTGAAACAATCTTGCCCGGGTGAACGTTTTTGCGTGTCCAGCTCATTTCTGAAACGTGGACCAAGCCTTCGATACCGTCTTCAAGTTCAACAAATGCACCGTAATCGGTGATGTTGGTAACAACACCTTTAATCACATCGCCGACGTGGTATTTGCCTTCGACAGCTTCCCAAGGATCATTTTCAAGTTGTTTCATACCAAGGCTGATGCGTTGTGTATCTTCGTTGAATTTAATCACTTGGACTTTGATTGTTTGTCCGACGCTCAAAACTTCTGCCGGATGATTGATACGACGCCATGAAATATCGGTGACATGTAACAATCCGTCAACGCCGCCCAAATCAACAAATGCGCCGTAATCGGTGATGTTTTTGACAATACCGTCCAAAACGGCACCTTCTTTGATGGCATCAATCAATTCTGCACGAGCTTCTGCTCTTGTTTCTTCCAAAACAACACGGCGAGAAACAACGATGTTGCCGCGCTCTCTATCCATTTTCAAAATTTGGAAGGGTTGAGAAACACCCATCAAAGGTGCAATGTCTTTAATCGGGCGAATATCGATTTGTGAACCCGGTAAGAACGCAATAGCACCCTGCAAGTCAACCGTAAAGCCGCCTTTGACGCGACCGAAAATAATACCATTGACACGTTCGCCGGCATTCATCAATTTTTCAAGTTCAACCCATGCTTCTTCACGGCGGGCTTTTTCGCGTGATAAAACGATGTTGCCGTCTTTATCTTCATATCTGTCAACCAAAACTTCAACCGTGTCGCCGACTTTGAGTTCCGGATTTTGACCGAATTCACGAAGCGGAATGCGGCCTTCGGATTTCAAACCGACATCAACGGTCACAAAATCATCGGTTAAACGGATAATGGTACCTTTAACAACACTGCCGACAATGCCTTTGTCGCCGAATTGCTCATTCAAGAGGTCTTCAAAATTTTCTGTTGTTTCGGGGATTTTAAATTCTGTTGTCATAAAATAAATTTCTTTATTAAAGTTGCCGGACCCTTTGCTTTGCAAAAGCGGACTTGCGCGAGGTTAATACCGTCTTTATCAAGCGCGCCCTTAGATAAAAGACAGGCCTTTTATATACTGTTTTTTTAAAATTGCAAGTGTTTTTTTTCTTATATCTGACGGAGGACTTTTTGCATTAAAGTCGAAAAGGCGTATTGATTTAGGTTTTCAGGTGAAACGAAAAAGCCGTCTTTGAAAGCGGTGTTGCTTTTTAAGGTATATATTTTAAGGTGCATATTGATGTGGGTAAAAATGTGCGATACTTCTTTTTTTGTATCAACGGCGTTGTCAAATAAGGGCTCTTCGCTCCAGAAAAATTCATAAAGGCCGGACAATAAGCCGCGTTCAACGCGTTTTCGTATTAAAATTTGATTGGCGGAATTTGTAATCAAATAAACATAGCCGTTAAAATCTTTCTTGGGTGTTTTTTTGCGTGCCGGAATTTGTTCAATATCGGCAAGGCCTTTTGATTTGCAAAAACTTTGGACGGGGCAGGTATCGCAAAGCGGATTTTTTTTGGTGCATATCGTGGCGCCCAAATCCATAATCGCGGAAGCATAATCGGCCGCATGATTTTTGTCGGTTAAGCTTTGGGCTTTTTGATAAATAAGCGGTAAAATTTCATCGGTCGGGTCGGTCAAATGTTCAAGTCGGGCGATGATGCGGATAACGTTGCCGTCAACAACCGTTTCGGGCTTGTTAAACGCAAGGGCAAGAAAACTTGCGACGGTATAAGGGCCGAGGCCTTTTAATTTTAAGACATCGGATTTGTTGTTCGGGAACTTGCCGCCGAAATCATAGGCAATCATTTTGGCGCTTTGATGTAATGATTTGGCGCGTGTGTAATATCCCAAACCCTGCCAATAAAGATAAACTTCTTCAAGTGTTGCATCGGCTAAATCCCGAACACTCGGAAAGCGTTTGATAAATTTTTCAAAATAAGGCAGGACCGTTTTGACCGTGGTTTGTTGGAGCATTAATTCGGAAACAAGGACAATGTAAGGGTCGGGGTGTGCACCGCCTTTGACGCGCCATGGTAAATCGCGCCCGCAAGCGGCGTACCAATCCAAAAGAAGTGTTGAAAATTTTTTTTGCATTATTTTTTGCTCAGTTCGTACAGGACAATGGCGGCAGCGACGGAGACATTCAGGCTTTCGACATTTTTATTGATGTCGAGGCGCACCGTTAAATCGCAATTTTCTTCAATAAGGCGGCGCATACCCGAGCCTTCGGAGCCCATAATGACGGCAAGTTTTGATGATTTATCAATTTCATCGATTTTTTGAGTGGCATAGCCGTCCATACCGACAATCCAAAATCCGTTTTTCTTTAAGGTTTCGATGGTGCGTGATAAATTGGTTGTTCGCACAAGCGGGGTCAGCTCCATCGTGCCGGCTGCGGCTTTGGCCATTGCGCCGCTTTCAAAAGGCGCGTTTTTATCCTGAACGATGACGCCCAAAGCATCAAACGCGGCGGCGGATCTGATAATTGCGCCGATGTTTTGCGGATCGGTTACCTGATCTAAAATTAAGATGCGGCATGCCTCTAAATCGCGGCTTTTTTCAATCAAATCTTCTAAAAACACCGGCTCTAAGGGTTTGGTGATTAAAGCAAAGCCCTGATGAACGGCGGCGGGCGGCAAAATTTTTTCAAGGTCTTTTTTTGAGGCTGTTTGATAAATAGCCGTAGGGCATTCTTTTTTTATATCGGCCTCATTTTCAGGCAAAATCATCAGTTTGATGATTTGTCTTTTCGGATTTTTCAGTGCCGATAGAACAGCGTGCCTACCGTATAAAATCACTTGTTGTGTACCCATTTTTGAAAAATTTTTGGCGTGCATATCATAATCCTTTCATAATCTTGATGGCTTCGCTTAAAGTGTCAATGTTATAGTCGCCTTTTGCTTTGTTTTGATAAATAATCGATTTGGCACCATATACTTTTGCAACTTTGATATCAGAGGCGCCGTCACCGATAACGACAATTTCATCCGAGGGCGGTATAAGGCCGTCAAACAAAGCAAGGCAGGCTTTGATGCCCGGTTTATCCTGTTCATATCGGCCGGCGCAAACAATTTTTTTGAAATATTTTTGAAAGCCTAAAAATTTAAGTTCTTTTTTGAGATATTTTTCGGTTTTGTTTGTGATTAAAAGAGGTGTGATATTATTTTGAAGGCAAAAATCCAAGACCTCTTTTGCACCATCAATCGGCTTTAAACCGTCAAGGTGATGCCTGTCGATATAATCATAAAAAATGGTTTTGGCCATATCGGATTTTTTTTTCGTAAAGGTAGGCAAAAGTTTCTCTGTTCGGTATTTTTCCGGTAATCGTTTTGATTTCAGATAAGGAACGTTTCGGCAAATTTAAGGTATCAGAGGTCAATGTATAAGCCTGATATAAAACGGGATATGTGTCGGCAAGAGTGCCATCCCAATCAAAAACCGCATATTTTATCATTTTTTTTGCTATCTTAAATCTCTTTTAAAAGTTGTGTTTTACGATAAAAAGATATTATCGCTTATATATGAGAGTCAAGTTTATGCCAAAAGATTTAAGAAATAGTCAAAGAGAAGCTTTTTTAAAGAAAAATCACATTGATTATATGAAAATTGTGCCGTTGAAAGTCGATGCATCAAGTCGCAAATATTTTAGAATTATACTTAAAAACGGTAAGACATACGTTTTGGCAGATGATGAACTCAAAAAAAATAAATTGCCTGAATTTGCGGCATTGTCAAAGTTTTTTTTAAACCATGGCGTACATACGCCAAAGGTCTATTTTGAGGATTTTAATCAAGGTTTTTTACTGCTTGAAGATTTAGGCGATGACACGTTTACAAGGCTTTTGGATAAGGGTGTGGATGAGGCGTTTTTATATGATTTGGCAACCGATGCTTTAATCAAAATTGCAAATATTAATCAGCGGCCGGAAAATATAGCTGATTTAACAAAAAAACGTTTGATTGACGACATTTGTTTTTTTGCCGATTGGTATGTGCCGATGGCAAAAGGTG
>CACXFX010000115.1 GCA_902767055.1 uncultured Pseudomonadota bacterium | reverse complement strand
TGTATATTTAAAAACGCGGCGTTTACCGTCAATTTTGATTTCGGCATTAACCAAAATTTCCGGAATATTGATTTTTTGAACCGGCCACGCTGTCAAAATCTGTTCGGCAAGCGCGCGTGAAACAGATTTCAAATATTCTTGCTCCGAGATATTGTTTTCATTTAACACGCGGCGGAACAAATCACGATTAAAATTGCCGGACAAATCCTGAAAAGACGGCTCATTTGCTATCATACGGCTGATTAATTCGGGCCTGAATAAGACATGATATTTTTGCATGCTCCGATCAATAACGGCATCTTTGACCATCTTAGAAGCAACAGCGCTCGTTAAGGAGGCCCTTAAATCTGCCATAGCCTCTTCATCCAAATCGGTATTTAAGATGTTTTTGGCCGCATTTAATTCCTTTTGCAACTCATATTGAAATTCGGCTTGAGATATTTCGATATTGTCGACTTTAATCACCGTACGGTTGTTCGAGGCACTTGATAAATATCCCGTAATACCGAACAGCGACATAAAACTCAAAGCGGTTAAGCTTAAAATCAATTTTGCAACCCAGCTTTTTTGGGCTTTTGCCAATTTATTAATCATCGTATTTCCTTAAAAGGTTTGAAAAAATATTTGCCTGCATTATAGATGATTAATTTTCGATTGCAAATATTAAATGCTTATGTGCAAAGTTTTTTTAAGGTAAATAAAATTTTCCTTTTGCCAAAGATTTAAGATTCCATAATAAAGAAAAAAAATACAAAATATGAAAAATTTTTGTTGACATTGAATATCTTTTATAATATCTTGCCGCACAAACGTAACGAAAAGGAATAAAAAAAATGAAGTGCTACAGTTCTTTGAAGTCCAAGAAGGTGCGCGATAAAGATTGTAAAGTCGTGCGTCGTAAAGGTCGTGTTTATGTCATTAACAAAAAGAATCCGAAGCTCAAAGCTCGTCAAGGATAGTTTTTGGTATAAAGAAAAATCTCAAACCCGCTTTAAGCGGGTTTTTGTATATAATTTACACATAAAAAAGACACCGTTTTTAAGCGGCGTCTTTTCGTTTCAACAATAAATTATTTCTTTGTTGTTTTTTTAACGGCTGTTTTTTTAGTCGCTGTTTTTTTAACGGCAACTTTTTTGGTGACGGCCTTTTTAGCTACCGTCTTTTTAGCGGCAGTTTTCTTAACGGTTGTCTTCTTTGTCGCGGCTTTTTTAGCCGGTTCTTTTTTTGTGACAGTCTTTTTAGCTGCAGCTTTAGTTGTTGTTTTTTTAGTCGTCTTTTTTACAGCCGTTTTTTTGGTCGCGGCCTTTTTAGCCGTTGCCTTTTTAGCGACTGTTTTTTTAGCCGTTGCTTTTTTAGCTACGGCCTTTTTAGCCGTTCCTTTTTTAGCTACGGCCTTTTTAGCCGTTGCTTTTTTAGCGACTGTTTTTTTAGCCGTTGCTTTCTTTGTTGCGGCTTTTTTTGCGGCACGTTTTTTGGCAGCAGCACGTTTTTTCTTGTCAGCTTCTTTTTTAAGCTTTGCTTCAGCCTTTTCAATTTTTTCTTTAGCGGCTCTTAAGGCATCATCTAATGCAAATTCGGTGCAAAGACCGATGGCAACCGGATTTTTTGCCCTTAAATAAAGCATATCTTCGCGTGTACCTTCACGAATACTTAAAATTGTCGGTTTTGTTGTACCGACCAATTTACAAATTTGAGCATCCGTTAAATCCGGACAATTGGTAATCAGCCACAAAATAGCCGAAGGCTTATCCATACGCTGTGACGGCGTCAAAACTTTTTTATTGTGTGCATTAATTTCTTTAACATTTTTTTCGAGTTTATTAGCCACGAGGTCAGCTGTCGGATCGGCTTCACAACGTTTGATTTCTTCAGCTGTCAATTGTCCGTTTGCTATCGGATTAAGCCCGATAATATTAAAAGCAACATCACCGTCGGCAATAGCCTGAATTTCAAGTTCATGCAATTCGCAAAATGTCGCAATCTGACGAAAAGTCAGCATGGTATTATCCACAAGCCAAACAGCCGTTGCTTTGGGCATTAAAGGTGCTGTCATTTTTGTTTGTCCTTTCCAGTAAATTAAATGAATAGCTTACCATACGTAAAAATATCCCTAAATACAAGAAGTTTTTTAAAAAATACACTCAAAAAATGAAAAATCATATTAAAAACCCCCGATTGAAATAAATCGGGGGTTTTTTATCAGCGAACGGTTCGCTCGTAGCGTCCGTTCTTAAAGACGCATTCAATATCTTCTTTAACAAAGATACATTCACCGTCTTTTTTAAGGACCGGATTGCCGGAATCGTCGAGTTTTACATATGATCTGTGGATCGATACATACCCTGTTTTTTTATCGATTTTGCAATCACCCAAGATTTCAAAACGCGCGAGCAGTTCAAGCTTTTCACCTAAATGATAAAGCTCAAAAAGATTGTCTTTTTGCCAGTTGGTAACAATGACCAAATCACTGACATCGGTCTTGAAGATTTGGTGAATATAACCAAGGGCATTAAACATCGTCTGATTGCCTTCCTGCTCAAGAGCAAAAACGCTCTTCTCGCCGGCATAAAAGATCATATAATCCTTAGCCGACATAATCAGGGCATTATCCACTTTCGTCCAACAGTTTCGCTCGACTTTACTGCTCATAAAGGGATAATTGTAACAATTCCGCTCGGTATCCGAACAGGTATATACCTGTCCCTTATAGACCATACAATTATAGCCTAAAAAGACGACACCTTCCAGACTGAAATCTTCAAGGCCCGCACGGCCTGTCGGATAAAGCTTGGCGCCAAAATCAGGAGCAAAACCCTTTTCGGAAAACAAAAGCCTCGGCTTGTTATCCTCACTTTGCCGCTGATAAGTCGGAATAACCACAACAGCCTCTTCGGTATTGTTCTCAGAGCGTTGACGAACAAGCTCACAATACTTATCCCAAAGAGCATGATTGACCTGCTTTTTGTCAACAGCGCACCGACATGAGGCAAGAACATGTATCCATGCGGGCATATTTGCTCTTGCATGAGAATAAATCCGATACGGCGTCACATTTTCAATGACAAGATCAAATTTGTTGCCGTCTTTTTTGAAAAGGTCATTTCCGACGTGGCAAATGTCTTTTGTGATGTAAGTGACGTTCTCGGCTGTGCCCAAACTTTTGAGCATACCGTCTTTCAAGAGATAAATCTCTTTGTCAAATTTAAGCAGTTTATGCATAATATATAAAAATTAATTGTAAAACATAAAATCAAATTTTGTCTATTTATACCTCATTTAAATGCAAATGTAAACTCTTTTTTTTCTTTACAAACGAAATTTTATTTGATGTTATCAAATACCGCTAAAAAGTTATTTCAAGTATATTTTACCGGCGCGCCGTTGCTTTTTTTTTGAGCGGCGCAAAATGTTTTAAAAAATCTTTAAAAAAAGCTTGACTTATCTGTTTTTTTTGACTATTTTAATATTAAATGTTAAATTAGTCGGAAAATATATAATGTATATCCAAAGAACTATTGAAAATGCGATTTTAAGAATGAATAACTCATTTCCGGTTGTTTTAATCACCGGTCCGAGGCAAGTAGGCAAAACAACGGTCTTTCAGTGCTGTGAAAACACCAGAAATTATGTTTCGCTTGATATTTTGGAAAATCGCAAACTGGCACAAGAAAATCCGGCTTTATTTTTAGAGCGTTTTTCGACTCCTTTACTCATTGATGAGATTCAGTACGCACCGGAACTTTTGCCTTACATCAAAGCTTTAGTAGATGAAAAACATCAAAAGGGAATGTTTTGGATTACGGGCTCGCAACAATTTCACTTGATGAAAAATGTTTCCGAGAGTTTAGCCGGTCGTGTCGGTATTTTGAATTTAGAGGGATTATCATTACCTGAATTAATGCAAAAACCTTTTTATGAAAAGTTTATTCCGACAAATGAATGGATTTCAAAAAGAGCCGTTGAAGCTGAAGTTTTAGATTTAAAAAAACTTTATCAAATAATTTGGCGCGGTTCTTACCCGGCATTAAATAACGGTGAAAACGTCGATTGGGAAGATTTTTATTCATCCTATGTTCAGACATATATCGAGCGTGATATTCGTCAACTTGTTAATATCAGTGAGGAAATGTCTTTTTTAGAGGTTTTAACCGCACTTGCGGCACGAAGCGGGCAATTACTTAATTTTTCTGATGTGGCACGTGATATCGGTAAGCCTGTACCGACCATAAAACGTTGGGTTTCACTGTTGCAAACATCCTCTCTGATTTACCTTTTATATCCGTTTTCAAAAAATATCAGTAATCGCGCGACAAAAATGCCCAAAATTTATTTTATGGATACCGGACTTGCGTGTTATTTGACAAAGTGGAATACACCGGAAGTTCTTGAAAAAGGTGCAAAAAGCGGCGAAATTTTAGAAACTTTCGTTTTCTCGGAAATTCTTAAGAGTTATTGGCATAACGGAAGAAAGCCTGCAATTTCTTTTTATCGAGACAAAGAGAAAAAAGAAATTGATATTATCATGGAAGAAAACGGAAAAGTCTACCCCATAGAAATAAAGAAGAAAAGCAATCCTGATAAAAAAGATATTAAAAATTTTGATGTTTTACAAAAAGCTGGTTTATCTGTTGGAGAGGGTGCCGTGATATGTTTGGCATCAACGCATTTACCCTTAAGTGAAAATGTAAACATTATTCCTGTTTCATATTTATAAAAATTGTTTTTTTATATTTCAAACATTCACTCAGAAAGTTTCCTTAAAAAATCTTTAAAAAAAGCTTGACTCTCGATTTGATTTTGATATATTGCGCACACTTGCTTGAGAATCAAAAAGATTTTCAAGCGGGTATTTGTGTTTAATTTAATAACTTTATAAGGAAATTTGTGATGCCTACAATTAATCAGTTAATTCGTAAC
>CACXFX010000114.1 GCA_902767055.1 uncultured Pseudomonadota bacterium | reverse complement strand
GGCATATTCCATCACGGCTCTATCGGATGAAAAATAGCCGATTCGCGCAACATTTAATATCGCTTTCTTAAACCAAACCTCAGGCGTCAAATAATCTTTTTCTGCCCTGTGCATTGTATTATTAAAGTCTTCCAAATCCGCCAGAACAAAGAAAAAGTCTTGCGTCAAAAGGTTTTCATAAATCGGCTTAAACAAAAGGGCGTGATCCTTTTGGGTAAACATACTGGAATTTAATGAATTAACGATTCGTTTGATATAATCTGACTTTTCATACAATTCCCGCGGGTTATAAGATGCGCGTCTTTTTCTGATTTCTTCATCTTTTAAGCCGAACAGATAGAAGTTATCTTCTCCGACTTTTTCTCTGATTTCAATGTTGGCGCCGTCATAAGTACCGACCGTCAAAGCCCCGTTTAAGGCAAATTTCATATTGCCGGTACCGGAGGCCTCAAAACCCGCCGTCGAAATTTGCAAGCTGACATCGGCCGCCGGCATCATTTTTTCAGCCAGCGAAACCTTATAATCAGGCATAAACACGACTTTCAAGCTGTCACCGACCAGCGGATCATGGTTGACGACATCGGCCACATTGTTAATCAGTTTAATGATCAATTTGGCATAAGTGTACGAAGGGGCTGCTTTACCTGCAAAAATATAAGTCTTTTTGACATCAAAACGTACATTGTCTTTGACAATGGCCAAATAATCACCGATAACCTGCAAAATAGCCAAAAGCTGGCGTTTATATTCATGTATGCGTTTGGCGTGAATAATGTACATGCTGTTTGAATCAACAACTTCACCCGTTGACTTAAAAATCTCAAAAGCCAAGCGCTCTTTATTATGCTTTTTGATTTCGGCAAATTTTTCAATAAACGTGGTGTCACTTGCCATCGGCTCGAGTTTTCTTAACTCATCTAAATCGGTAATCCATTGATCACCTATCGTTGTGGTAATCAAATCAGACAGAGCCGTATTGGCGTGTAAAAGCCAACGCCGCGGCGTAATACCGTTTGTGATATTGATAAATTTTTCGGGATACAATTCATAAAATTCAGGCACAAGCTCCGTTTTAATCAGCTCGGTATGCAATTTTGCCACACCATTGACCGAAAAAGAACCGATAATCGACAGATTAGCCATTCTGATAACCTGATCATCACCTTCACCCGATACAATCGATACTTTTGAAAGCTTTTCTTCATTTTCGCCGAATTTTTCGCGTGCAAATTCCATAAATCGGCGGTTGATTTCATAAATAATTTGCAGATGCCTCGGCAAGAGATGCCTCAAAATCCGCGACGGCCATTTTTCCAATGCCTCAGGCAACAATGTATGATTTGTGTAGGCAAAAATCTTGGTCGTGACCGCCCATGCATCATCCCATTCAAGCCCGTACTGATCCATCAAAAGCCGCATCATTTCGGCAATGGCGAGCGACGGATGCGTATCATTTAATTGGATACAGACATAATCCGGCATCAAATGAAAGTCGTTGCTCTTTTCCAAAAAGCGCCTGATAATATCCTGAATCGCGCACGATACAAAGAAATATTGTTGCACCAAACGTAATGTCTTGCCTTGTTCAATATTATCCGACGGATACAAAACTTTTGAAATCGTCTCGGTTTTGATTTTATCCTTAACAGCTTCGATATAACCGCCCTCGTTAAAAATTTTGATATTGAGCTCATCGTCGGTTTTGGCCGAAAAAAGCCGTAAATAATTGACCGACTTTCCCGCATACCCGACAATCGGAAAATCATAAGGCACGCCATAAACCGTACTTGTATCAACCCATGAAAAATAGGTGCGCCCGTTCATGCCCTGATAACTTTCAACCCTTCCGTAAAGCGGAATTTTAAGCGTGCGGTCATGACGCGGAAATTGCCACGGCGATTCTTCACAAAGCCAGGTATCGGTCTGTTCAATCTGCCAGCCGTTGTCAAATTTTTGCTTAAACAAACCGAATTGATAGTTAATGCCATAACCAAACCCCGGCAGGCCGAGCGAGGCCATCGAGTCGAGATAACATGCGGCCAAACGCCCCAAACCGCCATTGCCGAGCGCCGGATCATATTCCGCATCATAAATATCGTTCATTGATAAATTCGGCATACCTTCGATTTTAATCTCTTTAATCAGTTTGAACAAATCAAGGTTGTGCAAATTGTTTTCAAGCGAGCGACCGAGCAAATATTCAATCGAAAGATAGTACACACGTTTTGCCCCGACTTCGTTATAGCGCGAAATGGTCTTGTACATATTATCAAGCGCAAACTCTCTGACAGCAAGCGATATGGCCTGCAAAGTTTCTTCTTTTGTCAGTTCCATCGGGCGTTTACCGATAAAATATTTGATATAATGTTCGATAGAAAGTTTTAAGCGTGCTTTATCAATTTCGTTAATGTTTTTTTTGCTCTCGTTTTTCAATGTCGGCATCCTTAAAAATAAAATTTTTTCTTTAATATAATCGTGATTTTATTTAAAGTCAGCAAAAAGTTTTGATTTTACAAACATAAAATTTTTTCATTTGACATTTATATTTTTTTATGCGATTATAAAAATGTAGCCGAAATGGTTATGGTGT
>CACXFX010000113.1 GCA_902767055.1 uncultured Pseudomonadota bacterium | reverse complement strand
ACAACGTGAAAAAGCATTGCAAAATCAAGCAGACAGAGATCCGTTAACAGCTATTTACAATCGTCGTTATTTTGAAAAAACGGTAACTGAGAAGATTATGCTTGCACATCGCAATAAACAAGATTTTGCCGTGTTGATGGTTGATGCCGATTATTTTAAGAATATCAATGATAAATACGGACATAAAACGGGTGATAAAGTTTTAATTGAGCTTGCCCATACCTTAGAGCGTTCTTTGCGTCCGGAAGATGTCGTGGCGCGATACGGCGGTGAGGAATTTGTTGTTTTCTTAAATCAAGTTACTGCCGATATTGCATTAATGGTGGCCGAGCGTTTGCGCGATGCCGTCTCGCATACCGTTGTGTACAGCGAGCAAGGAGAGCCTCTGACATGGACAGTCAGTATCGGGGTTGCGCCGTGCGGTATTTCGGACAGTGTCGGTTTGATGATCAAGATGGCTGATGATGCAATGTATTTGGCCAAAGAAAACGGGCGGAATCGTGTCGAAGTTTATCGTCCAGAAGTGTTTAAAACGTTTGAAAATAAATCTGTTTTCAAAGAGCAAATACATCCTGTTTTGGCCAAAGAGGATGAACAGGAAATTTCGCTTCTTGACGGGATAGAAGCAAATCGTATGATTGAGGATTAATCAATGGGCTGTGAAAAAAATCAAAATTGCGGTGGTTGTCAATTCAGGCATTTAGCCGTTCAAGATTATCAAAAACAAAAGACAAAAGCGGTTTTGAGTGTTTTGAAAAACAATCTCGGCGATATTGAGGATATTTTTCAAAAGCCGGTTTTTATTGCAGACGGATTAAGACGACGCGCAACTTTTGCCTTTAAGTATCAAAAAGGTATTCTAAATTTCGGGTTTAATGAAAATCAAAGTCATCAAATCATCAATGTCGAAGAATGTTTGATGCTCACCGATAAAGTCAATCGAAACTTGAAATCCGTACAGGATTTTTTATCACGTTTGTGCGCCATTGTGACGACCAAAAAGCAAAAAGGAAAAATTTTTTTCCAAGAGCAAATCAAAGAGGGGGATTTGCATATTTTGCAAGCGCAAAACGGGCTTGATATTGTTTTGGAAATTTCAAATGAACTTGAGCTTGAACACCGTCTTGAAATTGCGGATTTTATGGCTCAAAACATCGATTCTATTCGTTTTTCTTATCGCAAGAATCAAGCAAACCGGGCAGAAGTTGTTATTGAAAAAGCAAAGCCTTTTATTATTATTGAAGATCGGCAGGTTTATGTGGCGCCGGGTGATTTTTTGCAAGCCTCAAAAGAGGGAGAAAAAGCGCTGGTTGATATTGTTTTAAAATATGTCGGCGATGCGCGCGGGCAAATGGCAGATTTGTTTTGCGGTATCGGCACTTTTTCGTACGCACTTTCAAGGCTTGAAAACACAAAAATCGTGGCGGCCGACATCAGTCCTTCGCTTTTGGAAGGTTTTCAAAAATCGGTTAATGCGCAAATGATTTCGAATATCTCGATTTTAAGCAAAAACCTGTTTTTGTACCCCTTTGAAGCCTCAGAACTTGAAAAATTTGATGTTGTTTTATTTGATCCGCCGCGTGCCGGTGCGATAGAGCAGGTGCGTGAACTTTGCAAAATCATACCCGAAAGAAGGCCAAAGAAGGTGATTGCGGTTTCGTGCAATGTGAAAACATTTTGCCGCGATGCAAAGCTTTTAATTGAGGCCGGATATGTTTTAAAGAGCGTCACATTGGTTGATCAATTCGTCTATTCTGATCACAGTGAAATTGTCGCATTATTTGAAAAATGAGTGAAAAAGTATTTGACTTTTGTTTTTTTTAATGGCAAAATAAATTTCAGATGGTAAAGGTAACTTTATTGTCGAGTGTCCTTTTGGGCACGGGGCTTTCCAAAGCTTTTTAATCACAGACAGTGAAGGATAACACTGTTCTTAGGTGTTGTTTTTTTGTTTTAAATGACACGTTATCCCCGATATCAGCCGGGGAGCCGGTGACGGATGTACAAGGATTTTTTTCTAAAGGTTATCGGAGTCATTTTCTGTGATATGATTTTGGAACTCCCCGCCGCTCAAAATAAGATGCGGTTTTTTTAGGTGATAATTATATTAATGGAGAAAATCTATGAAAAAAACAAGTTTCCAATCATTAATTTTATGGATGATGTCAATATCTTTTTGTGCACACGCGGCTTGCGATGAAAATGGTAAGTGTATATATGACTGTTCACCTGAAGGGGCAACAGCAACATGTACTGCGGTTTTTGAAAACGGTATTTTAACTATTTCCGGAGAGGGAGAAATGAAAGATTATAAGTATGAAGGAACATCAGGAAGTTGGCATGTTGTGGACGTGCCTTGGAAAAATCAGATTAACCAAATTGAAAATGTTGTTATTGCAGGAAAAATCACATCTGTCGGCGCAGGGACTTTTACCGGTTCTGCTTCGCTTAAAAACGTAACATTGTCGGAAAATGTAGAAACTATCGGTGAACTTAGTTTTATTGAAAGTAATTTAGAAAATATTAATTTGGAAAATGTGGTAGATATCAGACCTGCTGCT
Source organism: uncultured Pseudomonadota bacterium (assembly GCA_902767055.1). Taxonomy (GTDB): domain Bacteria; phylum Pseudomonadota; class Alphaproteobacteria; order RF32; family CAG-239; genus UBA1254. The sequence continues at coordinate 1,087 of CACXFX010000113.1, read as the reverse complement.
TTTGCCAGAACTAATTTAAGAGAAGTGACATTGTCAAATGAACTCGAAAAAATTGGTTGGCAAGCGTTTGACGGCACAAAGTTAAATACCCTTTTCATTCCGGATTTTGTTTATTCTATCGGATGGGCTGCTTTTGTAGAAACGAGCACTAAAATTTATTGCAATAATGAAGGTCATCGATGTGATGATTTGTTTTTCGGAGATACGGATACCGGATTAAAGCAAAATCAACTTATTAAATATGAAAAAGAAGGTGACAGATATATTTTAGACGGGCATAGGTATAAATCTTTAAGTGATATGCAAAAGAATGAACCTGTAAAACGTATTTATACCATTGAAGAAGCAAATCGAGTGGCTAAGCCGAGTGGAAATACGATTAAGATACGGTATAAATAGGGGAAACTAGAAAAAGATCCCGAAAAAAAACGGAGTTAAATAAGTTTGCTCATCTTTGATTCCGGGATGACATTATTGAATTGCAGATGTCAATGACGCCTCGGTTTTGAGGCGTTTTTTTATATTGGCGTATCCGGCGAGGCTCGAACTCGCAACCTTCGGCGTCGGAGGCCGACACTCTATCCGATTGAGCTACGGATACACTGTTTTTTTATGCTTATAACACTTTTTTTGCAATTAACCAGCTTTTTTTTATATTTTTTAAATAATTTTGCTTGACATCAGAGTAAAATATCTGTATTTAATGGCAACAAAGTTTATTTTATTTGGTAAAAAGGATTTTTAAAATGGCTAAAAAATGTGATTTGACAGGTACAGGCGTTCAGACAGGTAACAATGTCAGCCACGCAAACAATCGTACACGTCGCCGCTTTATGCCCAATTTGCACGTTGTTTCTTTACTTAGCGAAACATTAAACAAAGTTTTTAAGCTTAAAATTTGTGCAAAAACTTTGCGCTCGATTGAACACAACGGCGGTCTTGATTCTTATCTTGAAAAAACAGCTACAAAGAACTTGACACCTGAGGCAAAAGCGATTAAAAAACAAATTGTAAAAAATAAAAAATAAAAGTTGTTTTCTTTCAAAAAAAAATAAAAAGCCTGCGATTTTATTGCAGGTTTTTTATT
>CACXFX010000112.1 GCA_902767055.1 uncultured Pseudomonadota bacterium | reverse complement strand
GTCATAACATTCATAACCGACGAGCTCAAAATCTTCAAACTTAAAGTCATTGATGTCTTTAACATTCGGATTGATTTTCATTATCGGTAATTTGAGCGGTGTGCGTGAAAGTTGCAATCTGACCTGATCAAAATGGTTGTGGTAGATGTGCGTATCACCCAATGTGTGGATAAACTCACCCGGTTTTAAATCGCAAACCTGAGCAATCATCATTGTCAATAAAGCATACGAGGCAATATTAAACGGTACACCCAAAAACATATCGCATGAGCGCTGATAAAGCATACACGACAATTTGCCGTTTGCCACATAAAACTGAAACATCATATGACAGGGCGGCAATTTCATTTGCCCGATTTGCGACGGATTCCATGCCGAAACAATCATACGTCGGTCATTGGGGGTATTTTTAATGCGATTAATCACATCTTGAAGCTGGTCAATGCCCTCAGAATTCCAATTTCGCCACTGTGCACCGTAAACAGGGCCTAAATCGCCGTTCTCATCAGCCCACTCATTCCAAATCCTAACACCGTTATCCTGCAGATATTTAATGTTTGTATCACCCTTAATGAACCATAACAACTCATGAATAATGCTTTTAAGGTGCACTTTTTTTGTCGTTACCAACGGAAAACCTTGGCTTAAATCGAATCTCATCTGCCGGCCGAAAACCGAACGTGTACCGACGCCGGTTCTGTCCATTTTATCGACACCGTTTTCCATAATATCATTTAACAAATCAAGATATTGTCTCATCTTTTATTTATCCCTTATTTTCAATAGCTGTTATAATGTGTTTCATTACACTTTGATCAACAAAATCACCTTTTTTAACATAGACGCGTGTTAAAATATTGTCTTCTATATAATCTTGTGACATTTGCCGATATTTGACACCTAAAGCTTCAATGCACGGAGTGATATCAACTTTTGGCCCTTTTAAATCAGGGTCCAAATCCCCCATATACATACAATCGACTACAATATCGGGCATTAAATCACTGCTAGACGTCATAAAAAGCTTATAAACGCTTGCACCGCCCGAGATATAAAGCGTGCCGTCAAAATCTTTCAAATCATTGATGTTTGTGACAACAAAATGATTTTCTTTATCCGAAACTTCATAATTTTGATCAAACGTCAAGACATAAATTTTGCGATTGGGCAGGGTACGATTGGGAAAGCTTTCATATGTTGTCTGACCGGCAACGATACTCGCACCTTGTGTAATGCGCTTAAATCGCTTAAAATCGGACGAAATATGCCACGGAATATGCGGCCCTATCCCGATAACATTATCATCTTTATGTCTGCACCAAACGGCAATAAGTGTCATATTTTTCTCCTTATAAGGAGAGAATACGCGAACCTTTTACTTCATACAAATCAAAATTTTATTTTGTAAACATAAAAAAAGCATCATATGCAATTTTAGAAAAGCAGGCAAAATGTAAATTTATTAAAACTACTTTTGGCGTTTTATATTATTTTTATTTAAATAGTCTTCGACGACCCAAATAATATATTTTTTAAAAACTTCGTGTAGGGTCAGTAAAGTCAAAATAACAATTGAGAACCAAAGCAAAATCACAAAAAACAACGCCATTTTCATCAATCCTTAAATATATTGTTATATATTATGTTATCTGCTGTTTTCTAATTTTTTATTAAAGTTCTGAAAAAAATATATTTTTATACATAATATACATTATGCGACAAATATATAAAATTAAATCAAGCTGTTCCCCTACAAAAGATACAAAAATATTAATTAATATGGTATATCTATAAACCAATCACAATGACCACCGTCTGAACCTTTACATGTTGAACAAATCTTTAAATAATCTTTGGCTTTAATATCTTTAATACATTTGCTAGCACCACCACAATCTTTATCTCCAAAATAAAACAATGCCGGATATTTGCCGTCTGTGTCTTTTGTTTGTATGGAGAAATATGATAATTCAGAATGAAGTTCTTGGAGAACTTCTAAAATATTTTTACATATTTCTATATTTAATGTACCTTCTGATAAACGATATCCAATACTATGCGAACCACTGTTGTATGTATAAAAATCTATTCTGTTTTTAAATGTATCTTCAATTGCAGTTGTACTTCCAATTAACATTGAAGAATCAATAAAATTAAATGCTAAATAATATGGTAGCAGATATGATAATCCGGAATCAGCCACCTGCCCGATTTTAGGAGCTAAATCTATAACATTGAGCATAATATTCGAAAATTGCTCCTTATGTTTATTTAAACGGTATTTTGATATTGCTTTGTGATAGCCGGCTAATGCTCCGATAGATAAAACTCCGACAATAGCCAAGACACCAAGCATTTCGACCATACTTCTACCTATCATATTGTTTTTCATAAGTTTTCCCCTTACTAAAATATTATAACCAAAAGTAAATCACCTTTGAAAAGCGATCGGGGCGTTCAATAATCACATCTGATAAAATGACTCTGATAGCCTTTAGAAAAAAATCTTGAACATCCGCCATCAGCACCCCGACCAAAATTTCGGGGATAACCTGTTGTTTTATAAAAAAACAACGCCAAAAAACAGTGTTATCCTTCACTGTATCAGATGAAAAGCTATTGAAAGCTCCGTGTCTCATCAAGGCACTAAATAAAGAAAAATATTCCTTTATCTAAGGTTCATTTTACCATAAAAAATATAAAAGTCAATTATTTTTTCCCTTCTTTTTAGATGTTTTTAATTTTCCTACTATGTTTACATTTTTTATGTCTTGAATTTTTTATTATTATTGACTAAGCTATGTTCAAATCATTCTTCATTATAAGGAAAGATATCGTGTTGCAAAATATCCGTATTATCCAAGCCGAAAAATCACATATTATATCAATGGCAAAACTGATTGCAAAGTATCTCGGTACTTGTAATATTCAAAGCAGTGATGAGGATATACTTTCCAGAAATATTGCAGAACTTAATGATACTTTTCATTTTTATCAAATTGCGATAGATGAAAAAGGTTGTCTCATTGGTTTATGCGGTATCGGCAAGCCTCAAAATAACAATGATTACGGTTTAAACATCGGTACACATCGAGATGTTTTATATGTTGTTGTTGATAAACCATTCCAAAGACAAGGTATTGGCACGAAACTTCTTAAAAATTGTCTTAAAAACATACATGATTACCCCGTTTTATATGAAGCATGGGGTGAAATTAAAAACGGAGATGTTAATTCGCACCAAATGCTTGCCAAATGTTCATTTGACTTGTTAGCGGATTTAGGAACTTCTTTTTATAAAAATCACGGATATTGTGCTTATTGCGTCAATAAAGATAATAATTGTCACGCTTGCTACTGTAAAATATATATTTATAAAAGATTTAATGTGTAATTTTTAATCCTTGAAATTTTGAATCACTTAAGCTAGATTGTTCTTAAATTTTACTTTTTAATAAGGAGCACAAATGCAAAAAAATATTAAAGCCAATGTTTCATGGGTTGGTTATATTGATTGGGAACTTGAAACTTTTCATGGTGATGACTATTCGATTTTTAACGGATCATCGCAAAATGCCTATTTGATTAAAGAAGAAAAAACAGTGCTGATTGATACGGTTTGGACCCCTCACCGTTTTGATTTTATTGAAAACTTAAAACAAGCTGTGGATCTACACAAAATCGACTTTATTGTCATCAATCATGGTGAAGCCGATCATACCGGTGCCCTTCCCGCCCTGATGGACTTGATTCCTTCAACGCCGATTTATTGTACTGCAGCCGCAGTCAAAAGCTTAGAAGGTCAGTACGGACAAAGAGGTTGGAACTTTAATGTGGTCAAAACCGGTGACACTCTTGATATCGGAAATGGCAAAAAATTGATGTTTATTGATATGAAAATGCTCCATTGGCCTGATTCAATGGCGACTTTTTTGACCGGTGACAATATTTTATTTTCAAACGATGCCTTCGGGCAACATTATGGCGTTCAAGAATTGTTTAATGACAGAGCCGATCAATGTATTTTAAAGCGTGAAGCCTTAAAGTATTTTGTTAATATTCTAAATCCGTTTGCAATGCTTGTTAGTAAAAAAATAAATGAAATCAAAAACTTAAATCTTCAAATTGAGATGATTGCGCCCTCGCATGGCGCTATTTGGCGCGACAATCCGATGCAAATTATCGATTTGTACGAAAAATGGTCTTCTGTTTACCAAGAAAACCAAATCACGATTGTTTATGATACAATGTGGAACGGCACGGCCGAAATTGCACACAAAATCAGTGAAGAAATTGCAACCATTTCGCCTGATACTGTTGTTAAAGTTTATCAGATTTCAAAATCGGATAAAAATGAAGTTATGACCGAGATTTTTAAGTCAAAAGCCCTTATTCTCGGCTCTCCGACAATTTCAAACGATGTAATGGCGAGTGTTTCCGGTTGGGTTGCCTTTTTAAAACAACTCAAATTTAAAGGCAAAAAAGCTGCGGCATTCGGCTGTTACGGATGGAGCGGGGAAAGTGTTAAAATATTGCAGGAAAAACTCAAAGACGCCGGCTTTGAGGTCATTGATGAATCTGTTAAATCGCTTTGGAAACCAAACGGACAAGACTTGACGCTTATCTCGGATATGGTCAAAAAATTAGTGTAAATGATTCACATTTTATTTTGAGTGTAAAAATCAGACAAAAACAACCGGAGCAACGGTTGTTTTTACTTAGCGAGCCTATCGGTTCGAGCCCTATACGTTTATAAAAAAACGCCCTTTCAGGCGCTCATTTTGGCGGAACGTATAGGACTCGAACCTATGCATCCTTTTAAGGGGATGACGGATTAGCAATCCGCTGCATTACCACTCTGCCAACGTT
>CACXFX010000111.1 GCA_902767055.1 uncultured Pseudomonadota bacterium | reverse complement strand
TCCGGCCGAAATACAGATAAATTTAAGGTATGCGGTTTAACCCCTTCTCCCTGCTCTCAAATTTTGGCGCCTCAGATTGAAGAAGCTCCGGTTTCGATTGAATGTAAAGTCATTGATGTGCAACATTTTGGCACACATGATATGTTTATTGCTGAGATTTTGGCCGTTGATATTGATGAAAAATACATTTCAAAAAACGGTGCGCTTGATTTACAAAAAGCCGGCCTTTTGGCTTATGCACACGGATTTTATTATACACTGGGCAAAAAAATCGGCAAATTCGGATTTTCCGTTGAAAAGAAAAAAACCATTAAAAAGCGTAAATCTCGCAATGCTTTGAAAAAAATTGCTTCCCAAAAATCATAGATTTTAAAATTTTTTATTTGACAGCTTCTGTTTTTTATGAGATAATCTCTTACAGATAGTGAAGATAACTTCATTATCTAAAAAAGAACCGAGAGGTTCGGGGCTGTGACAGGCTCTTTGTATGGGTGATACGTAACAAATAGTATCACATTTTGATGCTGTATTTTTGTATCAAAAATTCCCCGCATCAGGTGGGGAGATTATGGCGTATGTACAGGTTTGATTTCAAACTAAAGGCCATGATAGTCATCTACCCATACATGATTTGTCAACTCCCCTGCCGCTCGATTGAGTGGTTTTTTAATGATGTTAATATAAAAATAGGAGAACAAATATGAGAAAAACAATTTTCATTTCAAGTGCACTTATTGGAGGACTTTTATCAACAGAAGCTTTGGCTGTTTCATGTCCCGCAGGAACAACAAAAAATGTTGATTGCTGGGAATGCGACTCGAATAGCACTTGTATTGCAACCATAACGACAGATGGTGAAGGTAAAAAAACGCTTAATATTCTACCGGGTTCAACACATATTCAAAATTCCACCAACGATTGGCTAACCAACCAATGGCTAAATGCTATTCAAGATGTTGATGCCATCAATATTGCCAATGGTGTTAAAAAGATTGGGAGTGAAGTATTTAAAGGTGCATCAAAGGTGACAGAAATTGTCATTCCTGAAACGGTAACGCTAATTGGTAATAATGCATTTGCTGAAACCGGGTTAACAAATGTTACTTTTTCGGGTACACCTCAAATAAAATTTTTGGGCGGATTTGGCGATATTCAATCATTGAAAAATCTTGATATTCCAGACTCTGTCACATGGATTTCCAGCTCTGCTTTTTCTAATTCCGGATTGGAAAGCATTAAACTGCCCGCAAATTTAACAACTATTGAAAGTAGTGCCTTTCAAAATACAAACATAAAAGAACTAAATATCCCCGATAGTGTTGAATCTATTGGTCATAGTGCCTTTAAAAATATGCCACAGCTTGAAAAAATAACTCTGCCGGATAATGAAAAATTTACAAGCATTCCAACTTATCTTTTTTATGGCTCAGAAAATTTAAAGGAAGTCAATATTCCGGATTCGGTCACATATATTGGTGAATATGCCTTTGAGGATTGTAGCAGTCTTGAAAGTGTATCAATTCCGGCAAATTTAACATCGTTAGGGAGAAATGCTTTTGATGGTGCAACTTCACTGACAAGTATAACTTTTGAAACAGATGAAAATGGTCGAACAAAGTTAACAACTATTCCTTTTGCTGCTTTTGAAGGGGCTGCAATAACCTCTTTGACAATACCTGAAGGTGTGACAAAAATTGATTCAGGGGCTTTTGCCGGAGCTACAAACCTTAAAACACTTGTTTTACCCGATTCATTAGATAGTATTGGCGGGAATGCATTTCAAAACACAAATGTACAAGAAGTATTTTGCCACGAAACAACCGAAGGTAGGTGTGCCAAATTTTACGGATCAACATTTAATGTTTATTCAGGACGTATACCTATCGGCCTCACCGCTGCTGCTATGAAAACATATACCATTGATGAGGACGGTGTATATACACTTAAAGATTCTCAGGGAAATTTAAGCTATTTTGCATCAATTAATGACATGCTTAAAGGTTCTGAGGGAAGTTGCTCCAGTATAGATGTATGCAAAGCCATTATCTCAGCAGCAGCAAATGCACCGATTGTGGTTAATGGGAAAACATATGCAAATCTCGAAGACTTAAAGGCAGGAAGATATATCAGAAAGCTTATTTACACCGTTGAAGAGGCAAATCAAGTCGCCGGCCCTGTCAACAGAGTATCTATTACATATCGTTAAAAATTCTATCAGTTAACTTTTTTCACCCTTAAAATTCATAAAATCGATTTTAAGGGTGTTTTTTTGCCCATAGAGAAGAAAATGGTTAATTTTTTGGGTATAAAAGGCAAAAATAAATAAAAATATTTTCCTTTTTTTGGTATCTTAGCGACAACATTAATAAGAATCAAAGGAAACATTTAAAAATGGAAGAAAATGAAATCACCGCCTTAAATGTAGCGGCAGAAAACATTACACCGACCGGTATCTGCGAAGAAATGCGCCGTTCGTATTTGGATTATGCCATGAGCGTGATCGTTTCGCGTGCGCTTCCCGATGTCAGAGACGGCTTAAAACCTGTTCACCGCCGTATTTTGTACGGCATGTATGAAAACGGCTATGACAGCACCAAACCTTATCGAAAATCAGCCCGTATCGTCGGTGATGTAATGGGTAAATATCACCCGCACGGTGACAGCTCTATTTATGAAGCCATGGTTCGCATGGCACAGCCTTTTTCGATGCGTTTGACGCTTGTCGACGGACAGGGCAACTTCGGCTCGATGGATGGTGATGGTGCGGCTGCCATGCGTTATACCGAGGCAAGGCTTGCCAAAGTGGCTCAAAAGCTGATTGATGATATTGAGTTTGACACGGTTGATTTTATGCCAAACTATGATGAATCTTTGCAAGAACCGACTGTTTTGCCTGCTCGTTTTCCGAACATTTTGGTCAACGGTACAAACGGTATTGCCGTCGGTATGGCAACCAATATGCCGCCGCATAATCTAGGCGAAGTGATTGATGCTTGCTGCGCTTATATTGACAATCCGGATATTACACCCGATGAATTGATTCAGATTGTTCCGGGTCCTGACTTTCCGACAGGCGGTCTGATTTTAGGTCAAACGGGGGCCAAACAGGCTTATTTGACGGGTCGTGGTTCGATTATGATGCGCGCTAAATGCACGATTGAAGAAATCAGAAAAGACAAGGAAGCCATTATTGTCCATGAAATTCCATATCAGGTCAATAAAGCGGCTTTGGTCCAGCGTATTGCCGAACTTGTTAAAGAAAAACGTATTGAAGGTATTTCGGATATCCGTGATGAATCTGACCGTCAAGGTGTACGTGTTGTTATTGAAATCAAAAAAGATTTTCAGTCTGATGTGGTGTTAAATCAGCTTTA
>CACXFX010000110.1 GCA_902767055.1 uncultured Pseudomonadota bacterium | reverse complement strand
TACCTAATCGACACACGGTTGATGGGGCCGGCAACTTGGTTGGCTTCGTCAATGGTGTAAATACGGATATCAGCACGGGACGGTTTTGATGGTGTTTCAACAACCTCACCACCGCTTTCACCTCCATTTCCGCCACTTGGCGTAGAACTTGCCGGAGTATATGTGTCTACCGCATCAAGCAAACCTGAAGGAACGCCCCAACCATTATACCATGTTTCAAGAGCAGCTTTACACGCTTCTTCGCCATCTGTGCAGTGTATAGCTGTAATATTTGAAAAATAACCACCTTCATTATCTATAAAACGTGTCAGATTGCTTGAATTTAAGGTTAAAACCGAAGGATTAACCCCATGAAAAGCCGCATACCAAATCGTGTTGACCGAATCGGGAATTGTGATATTTGTCAAGCCGGTATCACCGGAAAAAGCCTCTTGCCCGATTGATGTAACAGAGTTGGGAATCCCAACATGGGTTAAGTTTGAGGCGTATGCAAACGCCCTTGTTCCGATTGACGTTACGGTGTTTGGGATCTCAACACTGGTTAAGCCCTGAGCAGATTTAAACGCCTCACTTTCAATCGATATGACATTTGAATTTGCATCAAAAACAACATTTGTAATTAAAGATTTGTCACTAACGGCATCTGTGACATTTGAAGAATAGAGCATTCCGCTACCACTGACAGTAAGTGTACCTGTTGTGCTGTCAAAACTGCATGAAACAACAGCCTGGACTGAACCTGCACATAAAATCATAGCTGATGATAAAGTTGCTTGTAATAAAATTTTATTTTTCATGAGCATTTTCTCCTTTTTTTTGCCATTCGTCAACCGCCCTGAATCCTCCCCCTTGAGGGGGGAGGTACGGAGAGGGTGACCATATTTCAAACCGATTGCACCAGCAATTCTATTTTCTTTTTCCATAACATTTTCTCCAATTATTAATACCATTAAAAAATCCGCCCTTTTGAGCGGCTGGGGAGTTAGCAAATCATGATAAGAGAAAATGACCCTTGAAACCTTTAGTTTGATAACAAACCTGTACATACGTTACAAGCTCCCCACCTGATGCGGGGAATTTAAATACCAAAAAAAGGTACCCAAAAAATCGGACACCATTTTCGGCATCTCTTATCCTAAAGCCTGCTACAGCCCCGAACCTCTCGGTTCTTGATGAAATCTCTTTCATCATGTAAATATGATACCAAATATAAAACTCAAAGTCAAAAGAAATTTAAAAAATTTTTGAACACTTAAAACAAAAAGCACTAAAAAATCATTATTTTAGTTGTTTTTCCTCTTTTGCCCACCACGTCAAAGGCTGAAAACCGATTTTTTGATTTGTTTGCGGCATCTCAAATTTATTTTGATAACCGACGCGATTATAAGGCGAATACCATTGAAAAATCAGATAATATTCACTCAAAAGCACCCTGTCCAAAGCTTTAATCAGCGCGGTGTATTCCTTTTTTGTGTCTGCTTTAACAATCTCATCGATTAAAGCATCGACCACTTTATTTTTAATACCCATCACATTATAGCTGCCCTTCACATCAGCCGCATTTGAACCGTACATTTCTTTGAGCTCGTTACCCGGCATCGCACTGACGGCGTATGACATAATCGCCATATCGTAGTCAAAATTATCCATCCGATTTTTAAAAACATTCACCTCCAAAGTGCGAAAAGTCGCTTTAATCCCGATTTTTTTCAAATTATCGATAAACGGCAACATCACACGCGTAAATGTATTACCGTTTGCCGAATTCGTTAAAATTTCAAACTCAAAAGGCTCACCGGTTGCAACATTTCTCATTTTGCCGTCTTTAATTTGATAGCCGGCTTGCCCGAAAAGTTTGACCGCTTCTTTTAAATTTTCACGCAATTTTTGCGGCGTAGAATTATCCGGCAACCGAAATTCAAAATTAAAAATTTCATCACCCAAATCTTTTTGATAACGCATCAAAACTTCTTTTTCATCATCACCCGGCAAACCTTTAGCCTCATAAGGCGTATTTGTAAAATAACTGTGTAGCCTTTTGTATGCGCCGTAAAAAAGCTTTTCATTGGCAAAATCAAAATTAAATGCCAAATCAAGCGCGCGACGTACACGCTTGTCTTTAAATTTTTGTTTACGCAGATTGATGGCAAAATGTTGCAACACGGCCGGATTTTGATGCTCAAATTCTTTTTTAATCACTTTGCCCGATTTGACCAAATGGTTGTCATACCCCGTTTTCCAAATTTTGGCAATGTACTCTTCACGTACATCTATATTGCCGGCAAATAAAGCCTGCAAAGTCACGGTCGTATCCTGATAATAATCAATGCGAATTTCATCAAAATTAAAAAAGCCTTTGCGTGTGGGTAAATCTTTGGCCCAATAATTTTGATCCCGCTCCAAAACGATATATTTTCCGGCCTCAAACGACTTGATTTTATAAGGCCCGCCCCCGAGCGGAATTTGAAGTGAGGGCTTTGAAAAATCGCGATTCTCCCAATCTTTTTGCGGCATAACCTTAAACTGCGTTAAAATCAGCGGCAACTCTTTGTTTTGGGTATCCGGCTTAAAATAAAAACGCACATGATGATCGTTTATTTTTTCGACCCTTTCAACATCTCCATAATAAACTCTGTATATCGGAGCGCCTTTTTCAATCAAAGCATTAAAGCTGAAAATAACATCATCGGCCAAAATCGGTGTACCGTCGGCAAATTTTGCGTTTTTATTTAAGATAAAACCGACATAATCCTTCTCAATTTCAAATTTTTCGGCAATTAAAGGATACGCCACTGATATATCGTCGACAGGCGTATACCCCAAACTGTCCCAAATCAGGTTGGCAACAGTTCCGGATGCCGTCCCTTTTAAGATAAACGGATTAAAATTATCAAACCCGCCGTATTCGGGCATCACAAACCGTCCGCCCTTAGGCGCATCAGGATTAACATAATCAAAAGCCTTAAAACCGGCATCATATTTG
>CACXFX010000109.1 GCA_902767055.1 uncultured Pseudomonadota bacterium | reverse complement strand
TAAACCACTAAAAATCTTATGTCAAAGAAAAATTATCAGTTTTTAATTTTTTATTTGACAAAGAAAAAAAATTATGTTTGAATAAAACCAGGATAGGGAAAGTTTTTGAGCTTTCTTTACCTAAAAAGAACCGAGAGGTTCGGGGCTGTGACAAGCTCTATGTTAGACGATACCAGAAATGGTATCCTTTCGGGATGCCTTTTTTTGGTATTTAAATTCCCCGCACGGGTGGGGAGCTTATGGCGTATGTTCAGGTTTTTAAAACTAAAGGTCATAAGAGTCATCACGTCTAACATGATTTGTCAACTCCCCTGCCGCTCGAAAGAGTGGTTTTTTGTTATCAATAACTGATGGAGAAAAAATATGCGTAAAGGAATTTTATTGGTGGGTGTGTTTTGGGCTTTTTCGGCGCAGGCGGATCAGGCTTGTGACAATCAGGATGTGTGTGTTTTTAATTGCGCTAAAACAGCAAATGATGATTGTACAGCAACATTTGATAAGGACACCGGAACATTAACAATCAGTGGTAAAGGCGAAATGGCAGATTATAGTTATGTATGGGAGAATGGTAATATGGTTGCAATTAGTATGCCGTGGTATGATTATAGGAATGAAATCAGTACGCTTAAAGTAGAGGAGGGAATTACAGGAGTTGGTGATTTTGCTTTTAATGGATACACAATTCTGACGAATGTTGAACTTCCGAATGGTTTGGCAAGAATAGGTAGAGAAACTTTTTCATCAAACCCATCTCTTCAAACAATTGATATTCCCGATTCGGTGACGGAAATAGCAAGCCGTGCCTTTGCTGCCTGTAGTCAAATTCATGAACTGACGCTTCCTCAAAGTTTGACCACAGTAGGGGATGGTGCCTTTATGAATACAGGTATTGTAAATTTGGTTTTTCCGGAAAGTGTTGTTTCAATATCGCCCGAAGCATTTTATGCTGATTATGATTATTGGAAAAAATCACAAATTCTTAATTTGTATTGTAATAAAGTGGTTGAAGAGCAATGTGAGGCGGCTCTTCAATGGAAAAAAGATTTGGGTGAAAACGTTAATGTGATAAGCTATCAAAGAACGCCGGACGGGCAAGTATTTTATGACAACAAATGGTATAACAACGCAAATGATATTTTATCAGGAAATTATATAAAAAAGCGTATCTACACCATTGACGAAGCCAATGCCGTTGCCGGTGAGAAAAACCGTGTATCAATTAAATACAGATAAATTACCTGATTTTGTTTGTTCTGAAATGGGCGTGAGTGATGGCGATGGCCAAAGCATCCGACGAATCGTTATTTTTAGGCTGAATGCCGGAAAGTAAGACTTTAACCATTGTTTCAACCTGTGTTTTAAGCGCCGAACCGGTGCCGACCAACGCTTTTTTTACTTTACTCGGCTCATATTCAAAAAGCGGGATTTGATGCATTGCGGGGGCGAGCATCACAACACCGCGAGCCTCGGAAAGCTTAATCGTCGACATCGGGTTGTCGTTTAAGAAAATCACCTCAATCGAAGCCTCGTTCGGGTGATATGTTTCAATCACCTCAGAGAGCGTTTGATAAATGACAGACAAACGCTGTTCAATCGGGGCTTTGGGGTTGGTTTTGATAAAACCATCCGCAACATATTTTAAGCGATTGCCTTCAAAATCGACAATACCCCAGCCCGTCGAGGCAAGGCTGGGGTCAAGTCCTAAAATCCGAACCAAAGGGTTATTCCTTATTCATTTCAGCCAAAACAGCTTCGCTGATTTCGGCATTGTGATAAACGTGTTGGACGTCATCATCATCTTCTAAGGCATCGATAAAGTCCAAAAACTTTTGAGCCGTTTCCATGTCATTGATTTCGACTTTAACGGTTGGTTTCCAATCAAGACGAGAGGCAGAAGGTGTGCCGAATTTCTTTTCCAAAGCTTCGGTGACGGCAAACAAATCATCGGGAAGTGTTTCAATCTCGTGCAATTCTTCATCAGATGCAACATCGTTTGCACCGGCTTCCAAAGCGTTTTCAAACATTTCATCAGCGCTTGCAACATTTGCGGGATAAGCAATATAACCGATTCGCTCAAAATTGAAAGCAACAGACCCCGTTTCACCCATTGCACCGCCGCGCTTACCGAAAATCGTGCGGACATTGCCTGCCGTGCGATTTTTGTTGTCGGTCAAGGCCTCAACAATCACGGCGGCTTTGTTCGGGGCAAAGCCTTCATAACGCATCGTGACAAAATCTGCGCCGCCTGCGGTCTGGGTTGCTTTGGCAATGGCGCGCTCGATGTTGTCTTTCGGCATACTTTCGGCACGAGCGGCCTGAATAGCCAATCTTAATCTCGGGTTTTTATCCGGTTCCGGCAAGCCGGATTTTGCGGCCACCGTAATTTCACGCGCAAGTTTAGCAAAAACGCGTGCTTTTTTAGCATCTTGTGCACCTTTGCGGTACATAATATTTTTAAATTGGGAATGCCCTGACATTTTCTTTTATCTCCTAAACAACGAGTTTTAATAACAGCTTTATAACGATTTTGATAAACACGTGCAAGCTTTTTTTTGTTTTAATAACGTTTTAATTGGCCTTTGATCAGCAAAAACCGCGGTGTCTTGTCGCCGAAAATATGAAATTTTTCAACATATTCAAGAGCTTCCGCATCGAGTTTCGGCTCAACAAAACAAGGTTTGGGCGAAGAAACGTGCGGAATGCTTTCCTGGGCGTGATCCGCTTCATCTTCTTTGTCTTTATCAACCTTGATTTGTGCAGGTGTTTGTAAAATTTTATCCAAAATATTCTGCGTTTCTTTCGAACGGCGGTTTGTAAAGACAATATTTTGCTTTTCAGACGGCAATTTTTCCAAAATTTTTTCAAGATTGCCGAGTTGGCGTTTTTTCTTGATTAAATTGATATCATCGACAACCAAGACATCAATATGCGAAAGATCAAGTTTTTGTTCCGCATCAAGTTCCAAAATCAAATCAGGTGTCGCAATAATCACATTGGCATCATCATCGTCGTCTAAAGGATGATATTTGTTAAATACGGCAAAACAGTCCGAAACATTGCTTGCCTGAGCGCTGTCAGGCGTAACGATGAGAACATTGTTTACCGTTTTTTTTGCAATCATATCGATTAAAGGCAAAACGTAAGAATATGTTTTGCCGGAACGCTGCGGCGCAATGGTAAAAATATCTCTGCCCTCTAAAACGGAGGGAATAACATCAGCTTGGACGGTGGTCGGGTTTTTAACACCGACTTCTTCTATGGCTTTAACGGTATCTTTTGATAAACCTAAATCACTAAAATTCATACTTATCCTCTGTTTTCTTTAATTTTTTTTGGAAAATATATCAAGAATCGCTTATGGTCAAGAGCTGTTTCATATTTTTTTGCATATTTTTCACTGTTTTTTTACAAACAAACTTTAAGCTCTTGCATTTTATTTTGATTTAAGCTAAAAAGGACATCATTTTTGTTTTTATTCGGGAGTTTTTTATGAAAGAAGAAACGAAGAGTCTTTATACCGCAATTATTTTATCGGTTTTGATTATCTTTGGTGTCAATCGGTTTTTTGCACCGGCGCAAAAACCTCAAAATGCCTCGATTGAGAAAAAAATCGAATTGCCTCAGAAAACGGAAAATGAAAATAAGACCGAATTTTTTTCGACCGAAGAGGCCTTAAAGCTTGATGATCGTGTTGATATCAAAACACCTGATTTGAAAGGATCCGTTCGCTTAAAAGGTGCGCGCTTTGATTTTGCGGAACTTAAAAAATATAAAGAAACTTTGGCTCCTGACAGTCAAGATGTGACTCTTTTGATGCCATCTCAGTCATCAACGCCGTATTTTGCCGAGTTTGGCTTTTTATCAATGGATAAGACTTTAAGGTTGCCTGATGATCACACGCTTTGGACGGCACATTCAAAAGTTTTGACCCCGACTAATCCTGTAACGCTTGAATGGGATAATGGTAAGGGTTTGAAGTTTGTGCGTCAAATTTCAATTGATGAACATTATTTGATGACGATTAACGATACGGTTTTGAACAGCTCCGAAAACATTGTGACGCTTTATCCTTTCGGGCGAATCAACCGTACTGTCGATGAAAAATATGCGGCTTCGCGCAGTGTTGTGCATGAGGGAATTACGGGTGTTTTAGACGGTACGCTCAAAGAATTTAAGTTAAGCGACATCAAACCAGAATCGAAAAAAACATTTGAAGCGGCCACGGCATGGGCCGGATTTTCGGACAGATATTGGTTTAGCGCATTTATCTTAAATACGGACAAACAAAATACCTTAAATTTTTCAAAAACGGGGGAAAGGTCATATCAGGCTGATTTTACCTCGTCACCGATTGTCATTGCGCCGAACGGTACCGCTTCGACAAGTGTGCGCTTTTTTGTCGGTGCCAAAGAAATCAAATTATTGGATAAATATACCAAGCAAAACGGTATCAAAAAATTTGATTTGGCCGTAGATTTCGGGTGGTATTACTTTTTAACCAAGCCGTTTTTCTATATTTTGGACTTTTTATATAAGATGATCGGCAATATGGGCTGGGCGATTTTGTTGTTTGCGGCGCTGTTGCGGCTTTTGATGTTTCCGGTTGCGAGTAAATCATATGACAGTATGTCAAAAATGCGTAAAATTCAGCCGAAAGTTGCCGCTTTGCAAGTGATGTATCAAAACGATAAACTGGC
>CACXFX010000108.1 GCA_902767055.1 uncultured Pseudomonadota bacterium | reverse complement strand
TCATCAAAATCGTGATGATTCTCTCCGGTATTGCATCGGCCCCCTTTGTGGTGCTTGTAGTTATTTTTATGTTTTGCCTGCTTGTTCAAGGCATAAAAAAACATGGTGTCAAATGACACCTGTTTTTTTATAAAAATTTCACTTTTCATTAAAAAAACTTTGACAAAACACTTGAAATCAACTCAAAATTGTGTTAAAAGAGATGTATTAATAAGCTAAAAAAGGAGCATTCAATATGGCCGATATTTATTTAGAGACCCCTTCTCTTAACCACAATTTTGAAGAATATTCTTATGAAAAGGTTTTGGCAGAGCTTGATCTTTCAGATTACGCTAATGAACAAAAGGGAGCTTCTGTTACCGATGCTCGCGACAAAGCTAATTATATCAACACACAAAAACAAATTAAAGAATATCGCGGATTGCTTGAAAAATATCATGATGAATTTCCGGTTTTATACCGCATTTATCAGCATGGCCTTGAAGGTGAAGATGGCAAAAGTGTCAATTATGCTTTCAAACCGATTGATTTCAGAAAGCCTGAAGTGATCACCGAAGAACAGGATATTGAAGATAAAGACTCCCAACTTGAGCTTGAATGTACTTTTCAAGACGGCTTAAAGTTTGCCGTTTCGGCCGTCAAATACAATGGTTCGGAAGATAAATTATTCGCCGGCCAAATCAGTCTTGACGATGACACGATTGAAAAGCTCAATGCCGAAAACTTAAAACGGATTATGGATTTTTGCGAGCGTTGCGGTTTTTCAACTTTCGGATTGACCATTCCGACACAAAACGGCGTTGTTGATGCCGATGAAAAAATCAAAGAATTAAACAAACTTTTACAAGATTATCAGCAAGAAAAACTTGCCTTATCCAAAAATGAGGCTGAATTAAAAGAAATCGGCAGAGATGAGGACGGCTTGCCCGAATATGAAGATAAAAATATGCGTATTATTCATGACGGTGATGAAGAAGAACACAATCCCGATGCAAAAAAACAAGAAATTACGCTTGAAGATATCTTGAAAAATTTCAGAACATTTTTGAAAGAAGATTTGCATAAAAAATCCGGCCTTTCGTACTGGGAGCATTCTTGCCGCGTGGGCGGACAAAGGATGACGCTTTTTAATATTTTTGATAAAGAAGATCCCGAGCAAGATGATAAAGACGGTCAGGTTGATCCCAAAAAACCGCACACACACGTCCAACTCTTTTCATACCGCTTGTATGTCGGTCAAAGAAAGGATGGCAAATTTATATTCGGTTATTCGACACCGACCGGCAAAAAGATGGATGATGTGATGGCCGGTGATTTGATCGGACAGATTAAAAAAACCGGTGTGACACACGTCAATTTAAAAAATATCCCAAGTAACGAAAAAGTAATTTGGATGATTGCCTGTGCTGAAAAAGGCTTGATTCCGACGGGCGTCACGATTGATGAATCTAAAGCCTTAAGGATGATTGAAGCGGCCGAAAAGAAAAAATTGCCACCGCTTGAAATGGCCGCATTCAAGCGCCGTCTAGCCGAACAACTTGAAAAGAATGCCGCAAAGAAAGGCAAAGATTTACCTCCAAACGAAGCAGCGCTTGTGCAACAGCTCAAAAACGATGCGCAAAAGTTGATTGAAACGGCAGAAGATAAAACAAACACGGCAAAGTTTGAAGAAAAATTCCACAATTTCAGAAAAGTCTACAATGATGATTTGAAAAAAGAGGCTGAAAAGACAATTGCCCGAGGTGTTATGGATACCAACACGGGTGCTGCGGATGCTATCGGCGCCATGTCCGCTTTGACACGCACATTTGATATGGCTTTGGGTGACGCTTCAAATATGGAAGTTACTTTTGCCGAGCGTCTTGAAGAATTAATTCAAAATCCGATTAAAAATAAGAGTACGGGAAACATCATTTCTGTTCGTTTGACAGAACACGAAAAACGTTCTTTACTAATGAACATTTCGCCTGAAAAGAAAATAAAAGATTTGACATCTGATGATTGGAAACATGTTTATAATGTGATGTTTGAACGTGCGTACAAAGAAGCTAAAGATAAAATTATAAATGAATACAGAAAAGACGAGGCATCACGAGCCCATGCAATTGATAACATCATTATCAATAAAGTATGGAAGAGAGAGACCACAGCCTTTGATGATGTTAACAACAGACTTTCGGCAAAAGGGGTTGAAGAACTTAAGCTACCCAAAAAAGATGGTGAATTGCTTTATCAGCGCCCGAAAGAACTGACCTTTGCCTATGTCCAAGAGCAGGAAAAGAAGAAAAAAGCGGCTGAAGAAGCGGCAAAAGCTGCGGGGGCACCGACTCCTACTCCGACACCTGAAAAAGGCCGCGGTGGTATGTAAAAAAACAAAAAAACATTTGACAACATCTAAAAAAAAGAATATAGAACTCAAAAATGTTGTCATATTGCTTCATCGTCTAATGGTAGGACAGCGGATTCTGACTCCGTCAATCTTGGTTCGAGTCCAGGTGAAGCAGCCACTAACAAGCCCCTTCTAGGGGCTTTTTTAGTGGCTGCTTTATCTTTATGGAAGAACCAACTCGGAATCGAAGTGTTTGCAGGCATTAGTCTGCAAACGCTGAGATCGGGCGAGGCTTTTTTATAAAAGCCGCAGCCCAGTCCAGGTGAAGCAGCCAAAATAAAATATAGATTTAAAAACTTATCGTTCAGAAGTGTTTTTTGAAGCGCAAAATTGAGATTGTTCCCACTTGATATATTCTTCGTATTCTTTTTGTGACACCTTTTCACCAGCAGATAATATTTCCCAACCATCAACTTCAACAAAACCTTTATCTACAGTATATCCTTTTGCTTTGAGGCTTCCATCTTTTTGTTGATATACTTGATATGGACAAGAACCAACCATAAAATAGCCGATGTTTTTTCGTATTTTATCTTCCATAGTTTTCACCTTTCTTTATTTTTATATACCAAATTGACTTTAAAAAGCCAAACCTTTTAGCTTATCTTTCTTTGCTGTTTTTTACCAGTATGTTATTTATTTGAGGGAAATTATTTTTTAGATACTTATTAACAATACCGTTTATTTTTGAGCTTACGAATTCAAAATTATCCATATTACTAACCACAATACATCTATGTTTATTTTTTTTTGAAATATTTAAAAAAGCTTGCCTCATGGTTTGAAAATATTTGATTCCCTGTTTTTCATAAACATCCGGAGTTCCCCTTTCTAGAACTCTGCGAACAGCAACATCTTCTTCTACATCCAAAACTATGGTTAAATCCGGCTGGAAATCCCCTAAATATTTTTGTTTCATATCATCAAACTGTTCACACACAACATCATTATGTTCACCATATCCATGAAACACTAAACTGCTATCAATAAATCGATCACAGATAATTATTGTTCCATCGTCAAGAGCTGGTTTGAAAACTTTTTCAACCGTATCTGCTCGGGCTTTCATAGCATCTAAACACTGCTGTAAAGGAGAAAAAATTCCATTCTCTTTCTCCTTTACAATATTTTCTCTGACTTTTAAGGCATATGGTGTTGCTTTAAGATCAGATGTTTTAAGCACCTTATATCCACAGTCAATCAAATAAGCAGCAAGGGCATCGGCATGTGATGTTTTTCCTGCCCCATCTATTCCTTCAAAGGTAATAAAAAATCCTTTATTCGTATAACTATTGTTTTTACTGTCACTATTTTCATGCTCTTTATGATTTATACCTAATGGATTGCAAACTAACACCATGTGATCTAATTTCAAATATCTACCTATAAGGGCATCAACCCCCAAGCCAAAGCTTATAGACTTGGGTAACCCCCATTTAACATATGACATTTCATCAACATTTTTTAAATTATTATCAATTTTTTGTTGTTGTAATGCTTCTTTTATTTTTGAATAATCAGTTTCATCTTGATAGCCATGTGCTGTAAATGCTCCATTGACATACCATCGTATTTCTGTTCGTTGACCTCTGGCATTAGATTTAACTAAAGGATTACGAACTGGCGTATTAATTAGGATTGTATTTTTAAATTCAGGGATTCTTCTTTGATATTTGATACCCAATTTTTCTAAATTATTATAATCAACAATTTCAGGAATATCTGAAATTTCGGATTCGAAACCATATTTTTTACTTAGAAAACTCATTATTTGACTTACTTTTGTTATAAACCTTAATATTTTGTGTTTAGTGTAATTTAGAGCAACAAATTCTAATGTACACATCTCTGGATAATGCTTAGCGTCAGGATTTTTATTAAAAAAAACATTATCTATTGTATATACAGATTTTAATAATATTGCAGATGTCTGTTTTAGTTGATTTTCTGGTGTTATTCTTAAATAAAATACACCTTTGCCAGATGTTCCTTTTGTTTGGAAAGGAGGTATTGCAGATCCTGTTCGTTCTGTTTCCAAAACATTACATTTTACATTTTCAAAATTTTCTTTTTCAAGTAACGTCCCTAACTCCTTAATAAGTTCGTGTTTTAATTTATATATATTAATTTGCTTACCTCCATTACGGGCATTTATTTGCGCATATTTTAGGTATCCTTTATCTCTTGGCTGAATATTGTTTCCCATCTCCCAATTTTCACAAGGACTAACCCAAAGACATCTGTCTGCTTTAAATATTTCATGGCCTTTTAAATTAGTTGTTAAGTTTCCATCTACAGCAAAACAATCTCCATGTTTTAATGGTTTCTTACTAAAAACATCCTTATCAAACATTATTTGCTCTATTTTATCATTATTTGTATATGCATCTACAAATACAACCAATTTATGTTTTCTTATGCTTAATACCCTGCAAATTTTTTTCAATGCTTATCTCTTCTTTATTGTTAAGGTATTTGAGTCGCTGTACGATCAGATCGGCACGAAATAATTTTTAATTCATCGTCTTGAAAAACTATTGCAACGCAGTCATCAATACTCCAGCCTTTTATATTTTTATCCTTCAGTTTTGCATTTATTTTTCTCTTCTCTTCGTCTGTTAACCAATTATAATGCGGAACTCCAAAACCTTTGACAAAAGATAATCCAGAAATAATATCTAGTTGTTCAATGTTGTCAATATCATCCATATTGTCATAATATTCAAACCAACAAATTGCGCCGGCGGATATGCCTGACAGCACAATCCCTTTATTATAAGCCTCATATAAAAGTTTATCAACACCAAGTTCTTTCCATATCTTTAGCATTGAAGTGGTATCCCCTCCGCCGACATATATAATGTCGGTTGCAAATATTTTCTGTTTTATCTCTTCATAAGAAATATTTGTTCCGACCAGATTTAAAGGTTCCACACAAAAACAACCTAATCTGTCTTTGAAATGTGTTGTTATGATATTAAGGTAACTTGTTTTATCATTTGATGCTGTTCCGATAAAAAGCATTTTAGGATGTTCTTTACCAGATGCCTCAACAATAAATTTATCTATTAATGTTGTTTCTATTTCTGTTTGATAAGCTGTTCCATCAGGAAGAATCTTTATTCTGCCTATTTCACCCCCACCAACAGCAACTATTGTTTTTTTATTCATTCTCTTTTTCCCTTAAGCTTTTTAATTGAAGAGAGCTACACTTTTTCATTGAAGGTGTTCGAGTTAAATCTTTAAAAGTCCCAAGCCCCGCTGAAAATCTTACTATATCTGATTTTTTGAATACCTCAGCATTTTTTATATCTAATTCATTATTTAATGCACCATTTTCTTGTAATAATGTCAATTCTTTTATGATTTTAATATTAGGAGTGATTTCAATATTTATCCCTTTTTTCATAGCTAGAAAATATTTATAAGTTTCAAAAATTCTTTTTGTAACTTCCTGCTTTTGTTCATCAGAAGCATCTGTTTCTAAATATGCTTTTAACAACAATCTTAAACTTCCAGGTAGATTTTTTATATGTTCATTATTTGACACAGATATTGATTTTTGATTTATTTCAAATTCTTCAATACGTTTTTTTACGGCCTCAGCTCGTTCTTCGACAGTACCAGAGATTATTGTGTATTTAATAGAATGTTCATCTAAAAACTTTAGAATTTCATAATGCAAAATATCTTTGGTTCCTTCATCTCCACGTGTAACATGTGAAGCAAACTCTATATTTTTATCACATACAAATACGATATCTTGCTCCTTATAAAAAGCAAGAGTTTTTTCTTTTAATATTGGAAAATCTCTGCCGAAAGAATATTTATTACCTAAATAAAATATTAAGGGACCGCTATCAATAAATAAGTATTTATTAGCTTCATTTTGTTTTCTTTTTATGTCGTTCTCTTGAAGTTCTAGGGCTTCTAAAAAGAGTTCATTTTGAATATCTGTAACAACCATCCCCCTTTTTAGCATCAACTCTCTTATAAACTCTGGCGCATTCGGCTCTCCATATAATTTTGCACAGTATTCGCTGATTGTAGATTTGCCTGTACTTGATGCTCCTGAAAAATTTATTTTTAAAATTTTTTTATCAAAAATTTTATCATCTGGTATTTTCATTTAATTTCTCTTTCTTACTGATAAGTAACAGCTTAGATTGCTGACAAATTCAGAAATAAATTCTCTATACTCGATTCGATTTTCCATGTTAAATTTCCAATTTCTAATATACCTGTGGTAATATAAGTTTAAAAAAAAGTCAAGAAATTCTTTTATAGTAACACTTATAAAATTGCCAATCTTTCTTTTATGTAATGGAGTTGATCTTTGATGGAAATAACATCCGCACGATGTTGCACTAAAAGTTCGAGGATTGTACACTCCGTGCAGCCAACGAAAAACAGCACCCTTCTAGGGGCTTTTTTTGTTGGCTATTTTATCCTATGGTGAAGAACCAAGGGGTTCGAAATCGCAGGTGGCCTTTTAAAAATATAATTTGTAAAAAATATTTAATGAGTTTACGATAGCTTATTCTTTTTATTTTGTCAGGTATAAAATGCAGTTTTAAACTAAGAGCACCGTTTTATCAACGGTGCCCTTTACAACATCAAAATTCTTTTTCTTAAAATTTTTCTTGCAATTCAAAGAAATAGGCTTGCGGATGGTCGCACACCGGACATTTTTCCGGCGCTTTCGGGCTTTCGATTCTGCAACCGCAGTTTGCGCATTCCCAAACAACTTTTGTCGGACGCTCAAAAATTTTGCCTTCACATAAAGAATCGAGCAAAGCCTGATATCTTTCTTCATGGCCTTTTTCAATTTTTCCGACCATTTCAAAAAGTTTTGCAATCTTGTCAAAACCTTCTTCTTTTGCTTCACGAGCCATACGCTCGTACATATCCGTCCACTCATAATTTTCGCCCGATGCGGCGTCTTTTAAGTTTTCGATTGTCGAAGGTACTTGCCCGTCATGCAAAAGCTTAAACCAAATTTTGGCATGCTCTTTTTCATTGTTAGCCGTTTCTTCAAACTTGGCGGCAATGATATTATAGCCTTCTTTTTTTGCTTTTGAAGCATAGTACGTATATTTATTGCGTGCTTGCGACTCGCCGGCAAACGCATCTTTTAAATTTTGTTCAGTCTTAGAACCTTTTAATTCCATCAGATAGTCTCCTTATAAAATAAAAATGTTGATAAAGAAAATCTATCGACCTTTGATAAAAGAGTCAATCAAATAACAAAAGTTGTCCGAATATTTTTGAAAACAAACCGAAAAGATTAAACCGGATGTTCTTTTACTTATACGGCTTCATCATCTGATATTTTTCGACCGAGCATATTTTGTTCCAATTTCAATTGTTCTTTACGCTCGATATGGCGTACGGTTTCTTGCCCTGCAGCCTCCAAAAGTTTTTTTAACAAGCGCTTGGCAATATCCTGTTCGTTTTCTTCCGCCCCGAAAAGCAAAAACCTGTTCTGCGCAATGCTTTGCGTGTCATCTTCAAGACCGTCAACATCTAAAACCACAACCATCTGCAAACGCTTATGCGTCGCATCAAGCGCATCAACTTTGCCTTTCAAAAACCTCGGCGTGATGACATAATCGGCCAAATCCTTTTCTTCGGTTAAATAATAATAAGGATTGTTTTTGATTTTATCTTTTAAGAATAGCGCATATTTATGAGAAGTCGTGCCGTTTTCATAGGCTAAATCGTTGATATAAACAAGTGCCAAATTTTGAGCATCACGCGGTTTGATCGTCAAAGATTGATTGACTTCATCTGCAATTTGGGCAACAGAAGCCTGATCCTGTTCATCTGCCAAATTTTGAAATTGCCCTCTGACAATTTCGATATTGTTCGGGTTGATATAACCTTTAATGTCGACACAAATCTTACCCGTTTCCGATTTTGTCACCGTTGAGCTCAAATCTTCGACATAATCATCGACAAGCTGATAAACCATCGCATTAAAATCATAATCACTCAAACGTTGCCTGTCCGGCTCCAACTCTTCTAAGTTTTTTAAGGCTAAAAAAACGGCTTTATCCACGGCGCGAATCCGCACGCTTGAAGGACTTTCACCTTCAAGCGCTTTTTCGCATGTATTTGCACTGATCTCCAAACTCTCAACCTCACCGGCCAAAAGCGGAAAAATCGGCACAAATACACTTAAAAATACCGGATAAAGCCGTTTAATCATCTCTTAGAGCCAATTTTTATTGTCCGCACGTCTGACAATTTGAGACCAAGCACCGGCATCATTGCCGTTCGGCGTTTTCAAGCGCACAACATATCTGATGGCAGGCACTTCTTTTGAAGGTGTATCAAACCACTCTGCCGTTGTATCCAAAATATAATCGGCTTTGCTTTCATCATCAACCAAAACAAACGTGTGTGAATTTGAAAGATTGGTTTTGAAAGCTTCAACACCCTTGTCAATACCTTGAGGCATATCTTT
>CACXFX010000107.1 GCA_902767055.1 uncultured Pseudomonadota bacterium | reverse complement strand
TTATCAAATAAATTCGGTTCTTGTGTCATATTTTATCCTTTGTGTTAAATAGCTTCGGCACCCGAGATAATTTCAGTCAGTTCGGTCGTAATGGCCGACTGGCGAAGCGTGTTGTATTTCAAAGTTAAAGTTTCAATCATATCAGCAGCATTTTGGGTCGCATTATCCATTGCCGTCATACGAGCGCTCTGCTCAGAAGCTTCGGCATTGAGCATTGCGGCAAAAACGCGATTAACCAAAAGTTTTTCGGAAGCCTCTTCAAGCACTTCTTCTTTTGAGGTTTTGTAATCAAAATAAGCCTCGCCGATATGGTCTAAATCATCTGCTGTTTTTATTTGGCCGGCATCAAGCGGGTAAATTTGCATTGAAATCAGTTCACGCTGCAAAGCGCTCACAAAACGGCTGAAAACAATCTCACAAACATCAAACTGCTTTTCTGAAGATAAATCCTTGGCCTTGTTGAGCATTTGAACGGCTTCATCATAAAAAATACCGCCGCCCGCAAACGAAGCCTCATGGTACAAAATGTCGTTTTTATGATTTTTTTTCAAAATATCATATGCTTTTTTGCCGTAACAAATCATTTTAACCGATTTTCCGCTTTTTTTCAACTCCCGAAAACGGTTTGCCGCCCTCTTGGCAACATTTTGATTATAGCTGCCGCACAATCCGCGCTCGGATGAAAAAACAATCAGCAAATAATTTTGAGGATTGGGTTTTGTATAAAAAAGGCGGGGCAAAATGTGCTTGATTTTTTTGTTTTCTTCTTGCTTTCGATACTCAAGCAAAACACGTGCAACCGCGTTTTCAATCAAATTTGCATAAAGTTTGTTTTTCTCTAAAGCAACGGTTGCCTTTTTGAGTTTTGAGGTAGCAACAAGTTTCATGGCCGTTGTGATCTTTTCGGTTGATCGAACGGCATTTAATCTTGTGCGTAATTCCTTCAAACCGGCCATTAAGCAACCTCTTTTTTGTTGTTAAAATCAGCCGTAAAAGCATCAAAAAACGCTTTAAGTTTTTCTTTTGTTTTTTCATTTAACTCTTTGTTTATATGTATTTCTTTAATTATATCTTGATGTTTTACTTTAATTTCATTTAAGGCATCACTTTCAAACTTTTTGACTTCTTTTAAGGACAAATTATCAAGATATCCGTTAACGCCCGCAAAGATGGAAATAACCTCTTCTTCAACCGGCATCGGATGATAAACGGGTTGCTTTAAGAGCTCTGTCAGGTGTGCACCGCGATTGAGCAATTTTTTGGTTGAAGCATCCAAATCTGATGAAAATTGTGCAAACGAGGCCATCTCTCGATATTGTGCCAAATCAAGCTTCATCGTACCGGCCACTTGTTTCATCGCTTTGATTTGTGCGGCTGATCCGACACGGCTGACCGATATTCCGACATTAACAGCCGGGCGAATGCCTTGATAAAACAGGCTTGTTTCCAAAAAAATCTGTCCGTCCGTGATGGAGATAACGTTTGTCGGGATATAAGCCGAAACGTCACCGGCCTGTGTTTCAATCACTGGCATGGCCGTCAATGAACCGCCGCCTTTCTCGTCAGAAAGCTTGGCCGCTCTTTCCAAAAGGCGGGAATGAAGATAAAACACATCGCCCGGATAAGCTTCACGCCCCGGCGGACGGCGAATAAGCAGCGACATTTGACGATATGCCGTTGCCTGTTTGGATAAATCATCATAAAAGATAATCGCATGCATGCCGTTGTCGCGGAAAAACTCGCCCATTGCACAGCCCGAATACGGGGCAATATATTGCAAAGGAGCGGCTTCCGATGCCGTTGCGGCAACGACAATCGTATAATCCATCGCGCCATAATCTTTTAAGGTTTTGACAACTTGCGCAACGGTTGAACGTTTTTGCCCGATTGAAACATAAATACAATAAAGCTTTTCTTTTTCGGACTTTGCGGCATCATTGATATGCTTTTGATTGATGATGGTATCCAAAATAATCGAGGTCTTGCCCGTTTGTCTGTCACCGATAATAAGTTCGCGTTGGCCTCGACCGATCGGTGTTAATGCATCAATAATCTTGAGACCTGTCTGTACCGGCTCAAACACACTTTGACGTTCAATAATACCGGGCGCCTTAATATCGGCGTTTGAAAATTGTTTGGCATCAATTTTGCCTTTGCCGTCAATCGGCTCGCCCAAAGCATTAACAACACGCCCCAAAAGCTCAAATCCGACCGGAACGCTGACGATTTTGCCGGTGCGTTTAACCTTATCGCCTTCTTTAATGTTTTCATCATCACCGAAAATAACAACGGCAACCGTATTTTCTTCCAAATTTAAGGCCATACCTTTCAGGCCGCATTCAAACTCTACCATCTCATTTTCTTCGACCTTATCCAGGCCGTAAACTTGGGCAATACCATCACCGACGGACAAAACGCGTCCGATTTCATTTAAATCCGGTTTAATTTCATAACTTTCGATTTTTTCTTTAATCAGAGATGATATTTCATTTGCTTTGACGGACATAACTTAACAGCCTTTCATCATATTTTCGAGTGTTTTGAGTTTGTTTAGAACAGAATCGTCAATCTCGATGGAACCTATATGCAAAATAAGCCCTCCGAGTAAACTTTCATTTAACTTATAGTCTAAAATAACTTCTTTTTTAAGCTTTTTTTCAAGTCCTTTTATCAAAATCTGTTCTTGCGCCTTTGTCAAGGGCTGAACCGTTTCAATGATAACTTTAACAATGCCTTGATAATCCAAAAATCTGTTATTAAAAACATCTAAAACAGATTGCAGATGCAAAAGGACTTTATCTTCAATCAAGATGCGTAAAAAATCAGTACTTGTCTTTGTTAAACCGAGTTTTTTTTGCACAATATCGATCAGTTCGTCTTTTTGCTTGTTGCTTAAAAAAGGTGAGGCAAGATGATCCAAACAATCAATATTTTTTAATGCACAAGCGTCACGAGCAACCTCTTTTAAGCATTTGGCAGTTAAAGCCGCTTCAAACAGGGCATCGGCATAAGTTTTTGCAATTTTTATTTTAGACGCTTTTTTCATATTTGCTCACATAAACGAGTACGGATCAATATCGACCTCAACTTTGACATTTGACGGAAAATTTAAGTGGCCGAGCCATGTCAAAATGAGGCTTTGTATATTTATAGTCTTTAATGTTTTCAAAAGCAAGCGATATCTGAATTTTCCCCTTAAAAGATAAATCGGTGCCGGCGCCGGTCCGAGAAGACTGACCCCTTGAAGATGAGGCGCGGTTTTAGCAAGATGAAAAGCCGCCCTTTGAGCCAAATCTTCATTGCCAGAGGTGACAATAACGGCAGCCAATTTACCGTATGGCGGCAGATAAAGCATTTGACGCGATTTTTTTTCCTGACTTAAAAAGGCATCGCGGTCTTGATGAATAATCGCTTTTAAGACAGGGTTTTCGGGATACAAAGTTTGCAGATAAACTTTTCCTGCTTTATCAGCTCTGCCGGCACGTCCCGAAACCTGTGACAAAAGCTGAAAAGTCTGCTCTCCGGCACGTAAATCAGAGCCCATCAAACCCAAATCTGCATCAATAATCCCGACAAGCGTTAATAATGGGAAATGGTGCCCTTTGGCCAAAATTTGTGTGCCGATTAAAATATCGATTTGCTTATTTTGCATTTTGGTGATGACTTCCGAAATAGCCTTAAAAGAAGAGGCTGTATCGCTTGAAATAATCTCCGTTCTGGCAAGCGGAAAGCGAAATTTGACTTCTTCGGCAATGCGTTCCACCCCCGGTCCGCAAGCGCTCAATCCATGCTCGGAACCGCATTCGGGGCAACATTTCGGCGTTGAAATGCTATAACCGCAATGGTGACAAATCAGCTGTTTTTTGCTTCTGTGTTCAGTCAACCAAGCCGTGCAGTTCGGACAACAAAGTCGCGCTCCGCAATCGCGGCAAATCAGCAAAGGTGCATAACCGCGGCGATTTAAGAAAAGCATGGACTGCTCGCCCTTGTCGATGTTTTCTTGTAAAGCTTTAACAAGCGTCTGGGAAAGCCAAGATGTGCCCCAATCACCTTTTTGCGGTTTATCTTTTTTTAAGTCAACAATTTCAATTTGGGGCATTAAAGCCGAAGCGTAGCGATTGTGCAAACACACACTGTCATATTTACCTTCTTCAACATTGACAATCGTTTCTAAATCCGGTGTGGCTGTCGATAAAATAATCGGAATATTTTCGCATTTTGCTCTTAAAACAGCCATATCACGCGCCTGATAATTGACCATATCTTCCTGTTTGAACGTTTGATCATGACTTTCATCAACGACAATCAACCCTAAATCAGCAAAGGGCAAAAAAAGCGCACTTCTTGCACCGACCAAAATCTTGGCACGATTTTGAGCAATATCGAGCCATGTTTGACGGCGCTCGCTTGGCAATAAGGCGCTGTGCCACTGATACGGTTTGACACCGAAACGTTTTTCAAACCGCTCAAGCCATTGAGTCGTTAACGCAATTTCAGGCACTAAAATAAGGACTTGTTTGTTTTGCTTTAAGGCATTGATAGCGGCCTGCAAATATACTTCCGTTTTGCCGGAGCCCGTTACTCCGTCTAAGAGTGTGACATTAAAGCCGATGTTTTGCTTGGCGCATAAAATATCGGCGGCGTTTTGTTGTTCGGCATTTAATGTGATTTTGCCTTTTTCAAAATCAAAAGTTTGGGCAGGTTTTTGAACCTCAACCTCCAAAGGGATGAGAATACCCGCATCAATCAAGGTCTTAATCACACTTGCCGAAACGCCGGTGCCCGCCATAATTTCAGCCTTTGAATAAGGCCCGTGTTTTAACAAATCAATGACATGCCAACGCGCGTCAGAATTTTTGAGTTTAGCCTCAGCCAGTGTTTTGCCGCTGAGTTTATATAAAATGTGCAATTTTGGACTGTCAAAGGCATTTTTGGCGCACAAAACCATCTTAAGAACAAGCCCTAACGGAGCCAAATTGTATTTGGCCGTCCACTCAAGAAATTTAATCAGGTCAGGCTTTAAGGTAAAGGAGAAAACATTGATGACGGATTTGATTTTTTTTTCTTCCAAATCAGAGCTTTTTTTAAAGCACCAAACAGCACCAATCTCAAAGCCTTTGCCAAACGGCACGCGAACAATATCCCCGATGTTAATATCATCGGGCGCCTTATAATCAAAAACATTGTTAAAGGGCAGGGTAAGCATCACCCCGACAATCTGCGTCATATTTTACCTCTTATTTGAGGCATTATAAAAGCGCGCCTGAAAAATGTAAACCCCGACGCGCTTTTTATGGGCAGGATTTTTTACTTATACGTAATCGACACGCGGTTTTTATCACCGGC
>CACXFX010000106.1 GCA_902767055.1 uncultured Pseudomonadota bacterium | reverse complement strand
TTCGCATCAAATACAGATAAACTTTCACAGAGCCTCTTTTTTTAAAGAGGCTCTTAAGTCATTCGAAACGATTTTTAAAAATAATAAAAAAACATATTGACAAGGCCTAAAAAATATGTATATTCCATCTCAAATGTTTTATCAACCTTAACAAAAGAGTATAAAAATGGCAAAAGCAGTAAAAGTTAAAGTTAAGTTAGAGAGCACGGCCGGTACAGGCACATTCTATCTTGCAGAAAAGAATCCGAGAACTCATCCTGAAAAGCTTACTTTGAAAAAGTATGATAAAAAATCAAAAAAGCATGAAGAGTTCGTCGAAAAGAAGTTGAAGTAATTTTCTTTTCCATGACAGGATTTCAAGATTGTCAAAGGCCTCTTTCTTTAAGAGGTCTTTTTCGTGTTTTCATTGGTATTTTGTGCGTACGCCTTATTATATTCTTTTTGCAGGGTTTCGAGCGAAACATTTGTATATCGTTCGGTTGTTGACAGCGATTCATGGCCTAAAAGTTCTTGAATGGCGCGCAAATCACACCCTTCGTTTAACAAATGGGTGGCAAAAGAATGTCTGAGTGCATGCGGCGTGACGCTGTCAGCAAGCCCGATATAGGCGCGTATTTTTTGCATTTGCCGCTGTATGATACGTGCCAACAATCGCTCTCCTCTTGCTCCGACAAAAAGCGGATCACCGATTTTTAAATCATACGGCACTTTTTCAAGATAAGCTTTTATTGCATCGACAACAACCGGCAAAAGAGGCACCAAACGTTCTTTTTTACCTTTACCTTTAATTTTGAGCGTTATATCTGAGGGGGTAATGTCACCAAAATTTAAGTTCAAAGCCTCTGAAATACGAAGCCCCGAGCCGTAAAGCAACATCATCACGGCTTTATCACGCAGTCCCTGCCAATCGCTTTTTGCAAAATACGGACTTTGCTCTAAAAGCTCAAAAACATCATCGGCACCGGCAGCTTTAGGCAGGGTTTTGTCTCTTTTCGGTGTCGAAAGCAAAAAAACGGCAGAATTTTTGATTTTATGTTTTAACGAGAGCCACTTAAAAAAATTTTTAATCGCGGCCAGCTCGCGCGCAAGAGATGATTTTTTTAAGTCTAAAGCCGCGCGATGGCTGATATATCGCCTAAAATCACGAATCTCAGCATCTTTTAAAAACGCAACATCCGCATTTTCAAAAAAATTGATAAAAAAGGACAAATCGCGCAAATAAGCATCCAGCGTGTGCACACTGTAACGCCGCTCGTTTTTTAAAAAACCACGCCACTGAAAAATAAGATCTTTGACTTCTTTTGTGGCATTAAATTTTATCTCTTCTTTCATAGTTTACATTATATGCCTTATTTATTAATTTTTGTTTGCAAAACTTTTAAGCAAAAAAAATAATCATAAAAATATCAAATAATCGAATTTTTTGCTTGAAAAATAAAAGTTTAATGATAAATTGGGCGTGAAATTTAATTTATCCCCGTGCGGGGTGTCCGCACAACTCTGTTTTATCAGAGGCAACTTTTAACATTAAAAAGGATACTATAATATGGTTGTTCGCGTAGGTATTAACGGTTTTGGCCGCATCGGACGTTTGGTTTTCAGAGCAGCTCAAGAGCGTAATGATATTGAGGTTGTTGCCATCAATGACTTGATTGATGTCGATTATATGGCTTATATGCTCAAATATGACACAATGCATGGTCGTTTTAACGGCACGGTTGAAGTCAAAGACGGCAAGCTTGTTGTCAACGGCAAGTCGATTCGCGTCACGGCAGAAAAGAACCCTGCTGATTTGAAATGGGGCGAAGTCGGTGCCGATTATGTTGTCGAATCGACCGGTCTTTTCTTGACCAAAGAAAAAGCACAAGGTCACATTGATGCCGGTGCAAAATACGTTGTGATGTCAGCGCCTTCAAAAGATGATACGCCGATGTTTGTTTGCGGCGTGAATACTGATTCTTACGTCAAAGGCACTCAGTTTGTATCAAACGCATCATGCACACCAAACTGCTTGGCGCCGATTGCAAAAGTCTTAAACGATGCTTTCGGTATTAAAGAAGGCTTGATGACAACAGTTCACTCCATCACAGCCACACAAAAAACGGTTGACGGCCCGTCAGTCAAAGATTGGCGCGGTGGCAGAGCCGCTTCGGGCAACATTATTCCGTCTTCAACAGGCGCCGCAAAAGCTGTCGGTAAAGTTATTCCTGCGTTAAACGGCAAATTGACAGGCATGTCAATGCGTGTTCCGACACTTGATGTTTCAGTCGTTGATTTGACTGCAAACTTGGTTAAACCCGCAAAGTATGAAGACATTTGTGCTGCGATGAAAAAAGCTTCTGAAGGTGAGCTTAAAGGTATTTTGGGCTACACTGAAGACGCTGTCGTTTCGTCAGACTTTTTAGGTGATTCGCACACATCTATCTTTGATGCCAAAGCAGGTATTCAACTCACCGACACATTTGTCAAAGTCGTCAGCTGGTATGACAATGAATGGGGTTATTCAAACAAAGTTCTTGACCTCATTGCACACATGGCAAAAGTCAACGGATAAAAACGAAATCCAATCAAAAAATTTCCCCGCCTTTTGACGGGGAAATTTCTAAAATCAAAAGGTAAAAAAATGGAATATAAAACAATTGAAGATTTAGGTGATTTATCGGGCAAAGTCGTTATGCTTCGTGCTGATTTGAATGTACCGATGAATGATCAGTTTAAAGTCACAAATACAGCACGAATCGATCGTACTGTTCCGACAATCAAACTTTTACAACAAAAAGGCGCTAAAGTGGTTGTTATTTCACACTTCGGACGCCCTGAAGGCAAAGGCGATATGAAAAATTCACTTTGCCACATTGTCCCCGATTTGCAAAAAGCTTTAGGATGCAAAGTCGTTTTTGTTGATGACTGTATCGGGCAAAAAGTTCAAGATGCTGTTTGCAATATGAAAACAGATGAAGTGCTTCTTTTAGAAAACTTGCGCTTTTATGATGAAGAAAAGAAAGGTGATGAGGCTTTTGCCAAAGAGCTTGTTAAAGTCGCTGATTTTTATGTCTCAGATGCTTTTTCAACCGCACACCGCGCACACGCTTCCATGGTTGCGGCGGCAAAGCAAATTCCCTCTGCAATGGGGCTTTTAATGCTTCAAGAAGTTGAGGCCTTAACAAAGGGATTAAACAGCCCTGCCCGCCCGTTGATGGCGATTGTTGGTGGGTCTAAAGTGTCAACAAAGCTTGATTTATTGAATAACCTTGTCAAAAAGGTTGATAAACTCGTGATTTCCGGCGGTATGGCACATACGTTCTTAAAAGCTAAAGGCTTTGACGGCATCAATGAAACAAATTCTCTTGTACAACCCGATATGATTGATACGGCAATTGAGATTATGAAAACAGCTCAAGGCGCGGATTGTGAAATTTTATTGCCGATTGATTTGGTATGGGCAGCAGAATTTGCCGCAAATGCGGAGCATAAAACGGTTGATTTGGATCATATTCCCGAAGGCGGGCATTTGCTTGACGTCGGCAATCAGACGGTTGATTTGGTCAATAAAAAAATGCAATCTTGCCAAACACTTGTTTGGAACGGACCTTTAGGTGCATTTGAATTGAAGCCTTTTGATGCGGCAACAAATGCCGTGGCGATGGAGGCAGCTAAGTTGACTAAGGCCGGTCGTTTAACCACCGTTGCCGGTGGCGGCGATACGGTTTCAGCACTTGAAAGCGCAGGTGTTATCAATGACTTTACATACATTTCAACCGCCGGTGGTGCGTTTTTGGAATGGATGGAAGGCAAAGAGCTTCCGGGCGTCGCCGTCTTGAAAAAATAAGCAAGATGCATTAAAAAAAATCCGCCGAATACATCGACGGATTTTTTTTCTTTAAACCTCTTCACCTTCTTTAGGAACAATGTCGTGGCGCAGGGCATACATAGGCTTGAAGCTACGCTCTCCAGTATACTCTGAGCTTTCTTCGGTCATCATATATTTGACGACGTCAGAAACAGCCTCAATATACTTTTTCTTAAGTTCAAATTCTCGAAAAAGTTGACATGCGTGAACAGTGACATTTCGACGACCATAATAATTGCTACCCGCACTGTGAAAGGTAAACCTAATTCTCCTTTGGCATTCGGTTGTCAGGACATAAGCCCTTTGACACGCTGCTTTGGAAATGATGCGACAGTCAAAGCGGACCAAAACCGTCCACGGGATATGCTCTACACGTCCATAAACCGGTGTTTCGACTTTTTCGATTTCAATTAAATTAAAATCAAATTCGCAGCTTTCAACCGGCACAGCGAAAACAGTATCAGACAGAATCGGCCAAACAAATAACCGATACGTTGCCTTTGAAAAAAGCGATTTCTGACACTTTTCGATGGCACTGAAGACATATTGTCCTTCATAATCCATCAAACCGCTGTTTCTAAGGCTCGGAACAAACTTGTTTTTGACAGTAAAGCGCCCGATTTCTTGCCTTCTGATTTTGCCCGATGACATACTTTGCATCAAAGAGGTGACATCCTCTAGGGTAATTTTTTCCATAGAACATAGCACTTCGCGCTGTTCCGGATCTAATTTGAAAGTTTCCATAATATATAAGATTAATTGTTTGACATAAATGCTTTGGTTTCTTATGAAGATTAAAGGTTTTTTCTTTTTTTGTCAAGTGTTTTTTTATTAATTTCAAAGATATTGACAATAAGAGAATTTCAGCCCTCGCTCAATATTTATATAATCGTACTAAAGACAAAATGCCGAATAAAAAAAATCCGCCGACCATACAAAAAAACTTGCTTAAAAAACAATGCAAGTTTTTTTGTTTTTTATTTGACATTCTCATTTTTTTCTGCCACAATGAGAGTGTAACCAAAATGGTTGCGGTGTTTAGATAGCACATCCAAGATATAAGCTCCTTCATGAGGAGTGCTTGATATAAGGTATTTATGTACTCGAATAAAAGCAGCTGTATCTTGGCAGTTATCTAGCTCCTCTTCCGTTTTGATTATCTCAACGGAAATTTTTTAATTTAAATGAAGGATAAATGATATGAAAAAAACAGTACTTATTGTAAGCACCTTGATGAGCTTTAGTGTATATGCCGCCAACGAGGGGTGGAAGAACTGCGATGATGACGGCGTGGCAAACTGCGAATATCAAATTAAAGACGGCGTTTTGACCGTTCGCCCGCAAGACAATTCACAACCTGCAAGCATTCCGAATTATGAAAGAGATTGTACACAGACAAGATACGCAGAATGTACAACTCCGGCTCCTTGGCGCTGGGATGAAGATACAAGCAGCGTAACAACCTTAAAAATTGAAAGCGGTATTACTTCTGTCGGATCGGATGCATTTGAAGATATGCCTTTCACAACGGCACAATTACCGGAAGATTTGACGTCTTTACATGGTGATGCTTTCATAGAATGCCGTCATTTGTCAAATATTAACCTTCCACATGGATTAACCTCAATTGGGGGAGCTGCGCTATCAGCCACCGCCTTAAAAAATATTGTTATTCCTGATACAGTTACTGAGATTGGCGCACATGCTATCAATCGAAATGAAAATTTGGAATCGATTGTTATCGGCGAAAATACACTTATTGATAAAAATGCGCTTGTCTATCGTTGGTCTATCGGTCAGAATCCTCTCGATTTCAAAAAATTTAGGATGTACTGCGCCGAAGGCAATGCCTCTTGCCAAGAAGCGATTGAAACAGCTTTAGGCTATGCCAAAACCCTTGGAAAAGTAGACAATTCAGCGCAAGGTTCGGACTTTTTAACAACTTACACCAAAAGCGGCAACGGATTTTATCAAATCGATGACAAACTTTATGCCACAGCCGATTTGATGACGCACAATGCCGCGTGCGATAACGCCGCAAACTGCCAAGCGATTTTAGATGCCGCATCACAGGGCAAACC
>CACXFX010000105.1 GCA_902767055.1 uncultured Pseudomonadota bacterium | reverse complement strand
TCTTTGCTCAAATTTTGATTAAGCTCAAAAAGGCTTTTGATTTGGGCATCAAATTTGACATTATCGTCGTGCGAAGCATCCATTTTTTTCTTAAATTCGGCAAGCTCGTCGGCAAAAGGTTTGAGCAAAAAGCCGAGCGTGTTTTTTTGATTTTCGCTGAAAGTTTGATTTTGAGCTTTAATCACCTCATTTGAAATGTTTTGAAATTTAAGGCTGAGCTCTTCTTTATTTTTTTGCAAAAAGGCGATTTGCTCATTTAAATAGGCTTCTTTTAACGTTAAATCGGATTTTAAGCGCTCATTTTCTTTTAAAAGCTGAAGTTTTTCATCGCTCAAAATCGCAACACTTTGTTTTTGAGCGTCAAGCTCATTTTCTTTCAAATCACGCCAAACGTGAAATTCCAAGCACTCTTTTTGTGCTTTTTTGAGCCGGTTCCCCGCTTTTAAGAAAAGAACAAAAAATATCAGCGCAAGCAATAAGGCAATTAAAGCCCCTGCAGCGGTTAAAATCAAAGAAGTATTATTTAAAAAGAAGTTCGACATTATCCTTTTCCCATTAACGGGTTTAGTTTTGCATATCAGCTGTATTTTTGCAAGACCAAAAGCCAACCAGCCCACAAAAAAGATAATTTTTTGCAGGCTGTGTTAAGGAAAATTAGGGTTTCGTTTTTTACCTGTACGTAATCGATACGCGATTTTTATCCCCTGCGACGAAATTGGCCTCTTCAATGGTATAAATCCGCCGCCGGTCATAATCGCCTCTTAAAAGCGCATTGATGTTTTGATACGTCTTTGACCCGACTTTTAATAAATAACCGCCGTCATCGGCCGCCACCAGTGCATCACAATCACTGCCTGAGCAAGTCCCGCGGTTAATGAGCGCTTCCTTTTTACATTCACTTAATGTTTCTTCACATATTTGCCCATCTTTCATATTATTAGCCGAAACATAATACGTTTCATTACCATATTCATCTTTTATGACATAAACGCCGCCTTTTGATTCATATTCAATCACGTTTGTATCATCTGTATCATTCGGATTAACCGCATAAGCAAGCGCTGCCTGACATTGACTGATTAAATCTTTACTGCAATAAAGATTTTTAATTCCGGTCGTTTTCCAATTCGAACCTCCTGACCCGTCACCTGCCGTAAAGGCCAACTCTGATATTTCCGTCACACCGGCAGGTACAACAAAATTTTCGGCTTTAACACCGCAAAAAGCACTGTCACCGATTTTGGTTAAACCTTCGGAAATACCGATTTCGGTTAAGCGGGAATTACCGACACCGAATTGATCAATAAATGTAACGCTGTTTGGAATATCAATACTTGTTACCCCTGGCATGGCATGAAATGCCACTTTACCGATTTTTTCCAGACCTTGAGGTAATTTTACTTCCGTAACGCTCCCCATATCCGAAAAGGCGTGCATACCGACAGATGCAATACCGGTGCCGACTTCAATTTTTGTAATACTGCTGTCTATACCGTTATTATACCATGGTGCTGCCTCGTTTGTCCCGATATGCCACTCATAGTCATCCATTTCCGGTGTATTTAAATACACATTTCTTTCATAATCTTTTATTTGAGCCGGTTTGCTTACATCAATCGGCATCACCTTTAAGGTATAAGTCGGATTGTCGTTATCTTCGTTATTTTGAACAAGCGTATACGTGCAATTCTCCCCGCATGAAGGTACATCTGCCAAAGCGTCAAAACTCAAAACCATTCCAAAAATAAAAACCAACTTTCTCATATCATTTCTCCTTCGTTTAAATGAAAAAAATTTCCGTTCAATAATCAAAACGGAAGAGGAGTTAAGAAACTGTCATCGTACAGCTTGCCTTATTCGCCGCTAAATTGCGCTTATTTCGACAACTCCTCATCAAGGAGTTTATACGATGAACGTGCTTCTTAAACACCGCAACCATCTTGGTTACGTCTCTATTAAAGCATATCAAATAGCAAAAGTCAAACAAAAAAAACCGCTTTTTGCTTAAAAGCGGTTTTAACAAAGATTTTGAATTTATTCTTCATCCGATTTTTTCAAATCCTGTACGACTTTCGGATGTCTTAAAAGTTTTTCGATACGGTCAACTTCGGCAAACGTATCATCTGCGCGAAAAGTGATGTCCGGCGTGTATCTTAATTGAAGTTTGGCACCGATTTGCTTTTTGAAAACGCCTTTTTCAGCTTCAAGCATCTCAAGCACAAGCCCTAAATTTTTGCCGTTTAAGGTCATCACATAAGCCGTGACGTACTTCAAATCTGGCGAAACTCTGACTTCGGTCACCGTAATAAAAGCCTCGCGCAATTCTTTTGAGCGCAAATCCCCACGCTCAAGAACAGAAGTAATGACGCGTTTGACCTCTTGAGCCACACGGAGCTGTCTTTGTGACGGTTCTTTATTTTCTGCCATTTTTATCTCCTATAACTTGGCTGCGATTGTTTCAAGTTCATAGCACTCGATATAATCACCGACTTGAATATCGTTATAGTTTTCAAAACTCATACCGCATTCATAGCCCTCACGAACTTCCTTAACATCTTCTTTAAAGCGTTTCAATTGAGCCAAATTACCGTCATGAATAACGACGTTGTCACGGAGCAGTCTGACTTTTGAACCGCGTTTGACAAGACCTTCGGTAACCATACAACCGCCGACTTTGCCGACGCCTGTAATATTAAAGACATTTCTGATTTCGGCATAGCCCAAAATCTTTTCTTTAATCTCAGGAGAAAGCAAGCCCTCCAAGCCTTTTTTGACATCATCGACCACATCATAAATAATCGAATAATATTTGATATCAATACCGTCACGGCGAGCCATATCACGTGCATGCGGGTTGGCACGAACGTTAAATCCGATAATAAACGCATTTGAAGCTTTGGCCAGTGTAACATCAGACTCTGAAATCGGACCGACGGCCGAATGCAAAATCTGCACCGAAACCTCATCATTTGAAAACTTCGTAATTGTGCCTTCAATCGCTTCAACCGAACCTTGAACATCGGCTTTGATAATCACGGCAAGGTGTTTTGCCTCGCCCGATTTAATCTTATCCAGCATTTGTTCCATCGCCGATTTGGCGCTCTTAACAAGTTTTGCATCACGCTCTTTTCTGATACGATATGAAGTCACTTCTTTGGCTTGAGTCTCATCTTTGACCACGACAAAGTTATCACCGGCCGACGGTGTACCTTGTAAACCCAAGACTTCAACCGGTGTCGCAGGCAGTGCTTCCGTCACCTTTTTGCCATGCTCGTTAAACATCGCTCTGACGTGTCCCCACTCTTTG
The DNA here is from genome assembly GCA_902767055.1 of uncultured Pseudomonadota bacterium. Taxonomy (GTDB): domain Bacteria; phylum Pseudomonadota; class Alphaproteobacteria; order RF32; family CAG-239; genus UBA1254. Next base: position 4,362 of record CACXFX010000105.1, on the reverse strand, counting down.
CCGGCAATAAAAATATCACCAATTCTTAACGTACCGTTTTGAACCAAAATTGTCGCAACACTGCCGCGTCCTTTTTCCATCTTGGCCTCAATCACAGAACCTTCGGCTTTGCGATTTGGGTTGGCTTTCAAATCCAAAATTTCGGCCTGCAACAAAATAGCCTCCAAAAGTTTATCGATATTGATGCGTTTTTTAGCCGAAACTTCAGCACATAAACTTTCACCACCCATCTCTTCAACGGCAATACCATGGCTTAAAAGCTCTGTTTTCACACGCATCGGATCGGCACCCGGCAAGTCGATTTTGTTGATTGCGACGACAATCGGCACTTCGGCAGCTTGAGCGTGGCGTATGGCTTCAACCGTCTGAGGCATAATACCATCATTTGCGGCCACAACCAAGACCACAATATCCGTCACTTTTGCGCCGCGTGCACGCATTTCTGAAAACGCCTCGTGTCCCGGTGTGTCGATAAACGTAATTTTCTGGCCGTTTGCAACCTCAATCTGATAAGCACCGATATGTTGCGTGATACCGCCGGCTTCTTTAGCAACCACATTTGTTTCACGAAGAGCATCAAGCAATGATGTTTTACCGTGATCAACGTGTCCCATAACGGTCACGACAGGCGCACGCGGCAACAAATCGGAAGCCTCGTCTTTCGGACCTTCCAAACCTTCTTCAACATCACTGTCTGCCACACGCTTAAATTTATGCCCCATTTCTTCAACCACAATTTGTGCCGTATCGGCATCGATAGGCTGATTAATTGTGGCCATCACGCCCAAACTCATCAGCTTTTTAATGACGTCCGCACTCTTTTCGGCCATACGGGCAGCCAATTCCTGAACCGTAATGACTTCCGGAATAATCACTTCTTTGATGATTTTTTCCTGAACCTGTTGAGGCGCTTGAACTTTCGGCTGTTTTCTCTTAAAGTGGCGACGCGGTGCACCAAATCCGTAATCATCGTCGTCATCGTCTTGCATATAAGAATTCAAGCTGACTTTGTTGTTGCGACGCGGCTGTTCAAAACTGCGTTTTTGGATTTTTTTACGTTCCTGCTCAAAGGTTTCTTCTTTACTCAAAGGTTTAGAGGCGACAACGTTTGTCTTTTTATCCTTTTTATAAGTATCGTCTTCATCTTCCTCATCATCAAAATCATGCTTTTTATCTTTTTTATAAGCACTTTCTTCCGTGTTTTGAGGTTTGGCCTGTGAAGCGGCAAAAGCCATCTGTTTTTCCTTGGCGGCTTTTTCTTTGCGCTCGAGTTCTTCCTTTTTCTTTTGCTCGATTCTTTTTTGCTCTTCGATTTCTTCGGCTTCACGCTCTTTTTGGGCTTTAATCTGCTGACGAACGACTTCTTTTTGGGCCTCCTGTTGTTGACGTTTTGCCTCATGCTCTTTGGCCGATGCAATTAACTTCAGCTTTTGCGCGGTTGCTTCGTCAATCTCTTTTGGGGTGTCCTGCGTTTGAGATGCCGAAATCGTACGTTTTTTTCTGACTTCAACCTGAACCATTTTTTTGCCGCCGTCAACACTTGACTTAATCGGATTTTTCAAGGTTAAGGTCGGTTTTAAGGATAATGTTAATTTTGTTTTTGCATTATCATCTGACATTTAAATTTTTCTCCCATGGTCAATTTTCAATAAAAGTCTGATATCTCTTGATGTTCTGATAAACCTTTTGCGTTACATCGTTTTTCAAAACTGCGATAAAAGCCGTATTTTCTGCACCCAAAGCTTCAGCCAAATCTTGAGTGTTGTATACTTTAAGGCACTCAATATCAGCATCAATCCAAGCCTTAAGATCATTGTCGCATACAGCATCCGTTGTTTGAAGAATAAATGCTGTCCGGCCTTGAAATACTTGAGTTTTTGCTTTTTCAAAATCCGTTATTAAAGCGCCGACTTTTGAGGCCAATCTAAGCTGATCCAAGCCTTTTTGCCATAAAAGACGACGCACTTTTTCTTCAAAATCTTCGGAAATTTTCAAAAACAGATGAATTGATTTGATAAAAAGGTTTTTTTCTAAAGCTTTATGCAAAAGCGTTTGTGAATTTGACACATAAAGACCGCGACCGCTCAGTTTTTTTTCAAAGTCAGGAAGAAGGCGGCTGTCTGATGTTTTAACAAACCGCAAAAGCTCATTTTCCTGTTTTATCTCGCCCGAAGCGATGCATTTTCTTGTTTTTTGCGTCATATCACCGGCTTTTAAAAAAAAGTTATTTTTCCTCGTTTTCAAACCAATGTTCGCGCGCAGCCATGATGATGCGGTTTGCTTCGCTTAAAGGCATTGTTTCCGCGCCTAAAATTTCAAGCAATTCATCACCTGCAAGATCGGCCAAATCATCAAGTGTCTTGATGTCGTTTTCAGCCAATTTAACGAGCATATCCTGATCCAAGCCTTCAAATGTTTTCAAATCATCTTGAACACCCAAAGCTTTCATCTTTTCATCAAACTCGGCATTACGTTTGGCAATAAAGTCTTTGGCACGAGATTGAAGTTCGAGCGCAATATCTTCATCAAAGCCCTCAATTTCGGCAAGCTCACTTAACTCAACCATCGCGATTTCATCCACCGTTGTAAAGCCTTCGGCAATCAAAAGGTGTGCAATCATATCATCAACATCCAAGGCATTCATAAAGCGATCTAAACGAACCTTGTTTTCGTTGGCACGACGTTCCTGTTCTTGCGCTTCGGTTAAAACGTCAATATCGGCGCCCAAAAGTTGAGAGGCCAATCTGACATTCTGACCGCGTCTGCCGACGGCAATCGAGAATTGGTCTTCCGAGACAACGGCTTCCATACGGCCGGCTTCTTCATCCAAAACAACTTTGGTGACCTCTGCCGGTGCCAAAGCGGCAACCAAGTATTGTGCTTTGTCTTCGGAATAAGGAACGATATCAATTTTTTCACCTTGCAATTCGGTCACAACAGCCTGAACGCGAATACCGCGCAAGCCGACGCAGGCGCCGACCGGATCCACGGTCACATCATTGGCTTTAACCGCAATCTTGGCCTTAGAGCCCGGATCACGCGCCACGCCCATAATTTCAACAATACCGTCATAAATTTCAGGCACTTCAGAGGTAAAGAGTTTTGCCATAAATTCAGGACAGGTACGGGATAAAAAGATTTGCGGACCGCGTGCTTCACGACGAACATCCAAAACATATGCTCTGACGCGATCGCCGGTTTTGAATTTTTCTCTGGGGATCATTTCATCACGACGCAACACGGCTTCCGTACGGCCGATATCCAAAACAACCGTACCGAATTCTGCGCGTTTAACCGTACCTGAAACAATCGTTCCGATTTTTTCTTTGTATTCTTCAAACTGGCGTGCACGCTCGCTGTCGCGGACTTTTTGCACAATAACCTGTTTTGCCGTTTGAGCGGCGATTCGTCCGAAATCAACCGGGGGCAACGGATCAATAATAAATTCACCGACAGTTGCATCTTTTTTTATTCTTTTGGCATCTGTCAAACGAAGCTGAGCAGCCTCATTTTCAATCTCGGCGTCGTCATCGACAACTTCACGATAACGCTCTAATGCAATAGCGCCCGTTTTGCGATCAATGGTTGCGCGAATATCGTGTTCCGCACCATAACGTGAACGGCCGGCCTTTTGTATCGCAACTTCCATTGCCGTAAAGACATCTTCTTTATCAATACCCTTTTCGCGCGCCACGGCATCCGCAACAAGAACGATTTCAGGTCTTGGCATATTTTCAATGTTTTCCATTTATTTTACCTCTGTTTATAAAAAAAGTTAAAACTGATTATTTTGGTTTTGTGCCGCCTCAAAAGATTTCAAAAGCTCGTCGGTTAAGACAAGTTTTGCTTTTGAAATGTTGTCAAAAGCGACGACATATTCTTTACCGTCCATTGTGATATGAACGTTGTTATCGGCATCAATGTTTTCAATGATACCTTTAATTCTTTTACGATTGTCGACAGCTTCAATCGTTTCAAGCTTGGCCTCAAAACCCTTAAAGCGATCAAAATGATGAGGCTTTGTCAAAGGCCTGTCAATCCCCGGAGAGCTGACTTCCAAGCTGTATTCGCCGTCAATCGGATCTTTTTCATCCAAAAGTTTTGAAAGCGCACGACTTACCGTTGCGCAATCTTCAACATTAATCTCGCGTGAGCCGTCTTTGACGTCAATCATTACCTGAAGCGTTTTTTTCTTCTCACCGCTTAAAAGAATGCGAATCGGCTCATAACCCAAAGCTTCGACAACCGGCTCAATCATATTTTCTAAGGCATTCTTGCCCATATTTTCAGTCCTTTTGAAAAAAATCAGCGGGGCTTGAAGTCAAGCCCCACCGAAATAATTTTTTATTGTTATTGTCAAGT
>CACXFX010000104.1 GCA_902767055.1 uncultured Pseudomonadota bacterium | reverse complement strand
GCGGATATTGAAAAATATGATGCGCATATTTATTGTTGTCACTCAACGGGGTGTAAATCTTCAGGCAGCGATGATTTAATTGCGCTTATTAAAAGTATTTTAGAAGAAAAAGGTTTGAAAGAGCGTGTCAGAATCGTTGCAACGGGTTGTATGGGTCTTTGTGCGCAAGGTCCGCTCATCAGAGTTGAAATTAAAGGCAAGAAAGATATTCTTTTCAAACGTGTTGATTTAGACGCGACACGTGCCATTATGGAAAAATACGTTATCCCCGCTCTTGATGGTGATGTAGCGCTTGATGAAAATTTGCAAAAATATGTGCTTTCGCTTGATTTACCGTTCTTTACAAAACAGGAAAAAGTTGTTTTGAAAAATGCCGGACATATTGATCCGGAGGACATCACGGAATATATGGCGCGCGGTGGTTATTTAGCTTTGGAAAAAGCTTTGAAAACGATGACCCCGGGGCAGGTTGTTGAAGAAATCAAAAAATCAGGTTTGCGCGGCAGAGGCGGCGGCGGTTTTTCAACCGGTATGAAATGGGAACTGGCCGCAAAAGTGCCGACGGTTGATGAAAAATTCATCATTTGTAACGGTGATGAAGGTGACCCGGGCGCGTATATGGATCGTTCTATCTTGGAAGGTGATCCGCATGCCGTGATTGAAGGTATGATGATCGCAGCTTATGCCATCGGTGCAACGGCCGGTTGGTTTTATGTCAGGGCCGAGTATCCTTTGGCAGTTGAAAGATTGCAAAAAGCCATTCAGGCCTGTAAAAAGAACAGACTCTTGGGTAACAACATTATGGGGACGAATTTTAGCTTTAATGTTGATATTCGTTTGGGTGCCGGTGCGTTTGTTTGCGGCGAAGAAACAGCACTTATTCACTCGATTGAAGGCGCAAGAGGTACGCCTCGTCCGCGTCCGCCTTATCCGGTGAATAAAGGTTTGTGGAGCAAACCGTCTTGCGTAAACAATGTTGAAACGCTGGCTAATGTTTCGAAAATTCTGTTAAAAGGTGCGGATTGGTTTGCTTCATTTGGTACCGAAACGTCTAAGGGTACAAAAGTTTTTGCTTTAACCGGTCAGGTTGAACATTCAGGCCTTATTGAAGTGCCGATGGGAACGACAATCAATGAAATCGTTAATGAAATCGGTGGTGGTGTGCCGGAGGGTAAGACCTTAAAAGCCGTGCAAACAGGCGGTCCGTCCGGCGGTGTGATTCCGGCAAAATATATGGATATGCCCGTTTGTTATGAAGAGCTTAAAAAACTCGGCTCGATTATGGGTTCGGGCGGTATGATTGTGATTGATTCTTCATCTGATATGGTTTCACTTGCAAAGTTTTATCTTGATTTTACGGTTGATGAGTCTTGCGGTAAATGTGCGCCTTGTCGAATCGGCGGTAAACAAATGCTTGTTCTTTTGGATAAAATCAATCGCGGTCGCGGTAAAAAGAAAGATTTAGAGCAGTTAAGACAAATTGCGTTTGCTATGCAAAAAGCTTCGCTTTGCGGATTGGGTCAAACAGCGCCAAACCCCGTGCTTTCGACTTTGAGATTTTATGAAGAAGAATATACAAACAAATTGCTTGACGGTAAAGAATAGGAGAAAAAAATATGGTTAAGTTGAAAATTAATAATATTGATGTTGAAGTTTCAGCCGGTACAAGCATTTTGGAGGCGGCACGCAGTGTTCAGGTTGAAATTCCGACATTGTGTAAACATCCGGATGTTGACCCGAGTGCTGGTTGCGGAATGTGTATCGTTAAGGTAAACGGTCGGATTATGCGTTCTTGCTGTACACCTGTTGCAGAAGGTATGGAAATCATTACAAATGATGCCGAATTGCAAGAAATCAGAAAAACGGTTTTAAAATTGATTTTGAGCCATCACCCGAATGATTGCCTGAACTGCTCGAGAAGCGGATCGTGCGAATTGCAGGCAATGAGCGAGCAAATGGGTATTGATCAAAATGAAATTATCCGTATGTTGTCATCTGAGCCGAAAGATGACACGACAAAGGCGATTGTTTTGGATCCGCAAAAATGTATTGTTTGCGGCAGATGTGTCAGTATTTGTCAAAACGTGCAAAATGTTTGGGCTTTAAGTTATTTGCATCGCGGTTTTGTGACTAAAATCACAGGGGCAAATGATACAAAACTCGGTGATTCGCCTTGTATCAAATGCGGTCAATGCGCCGCGCACTGCCCGACCGGTGCAATTGTCGACTATGACAACACTTCAAAGGTTGAGGCCTTGTTAAACAACAAAGATTATGTGACGGTTGTGCAAATTGCGCCTGCCGTCAGAGTGGCTTTGGGCGAAGAATTCGGGTTTGAATTCGGCGCTAATTTGACGGGTAAAATTTATGCGGCGTTACGTCGTTTGGGGTTTGCAAAAGTGTTTGATACAAACTT
>CACXFX010000103.1 GCA_902767055.1 uncultured Pseudomonadota bacterium | reverse complement strand
GCCGCGTTTTGATCAAGCGGCGGGGAGTTAAAGAATCATATTACCCGAATGACTCCGATAATCTTTAGGCTTTGCCCTGTACATCCATCATCGGCTCCCCGACTGATTTCGGGGATAAAAATGTTTCTCTTTAAAAAAAGAAAACACCAAAAAACAGTGTTATCCTCACTGCGGGTAATTGATAAGCTCTTTAAAAGCCCCGTGCCAAATCAAGCACTTGATAAGAAAAACTTTTCCTTATCCGATTTTTAAGATAACACACGACAAGAGAAAAGTCAAATTAAAAAAAGCATTTTTTGCTTGCGGGGGGAAAAATAATGTTTTATAACGCGGGCAGGTTATTTTTTTTAGAGTTAAAAAAATGCGCGTTGATATTTTTGATTTTGATTTGGACAGAAACTTGATTGCCAAAGAGCCGGCAAGGCCGCGTGATCATTCGCGCCTGCTTGATTTGTCGGACGGAGAGCACATTGTTGACAGGCATTTTTACGATTTGCCGGATATATTGCGCTCAGGCGATGTTCTTGTTTTTAATGATACAAAAGTTATTCCCGCGCGACTATACGGTGCCAAAGGAGAGGCGTTGGTCGAAGTGACGCTCTATCATCCCGAAGACGGGCTTTCGTGGCATGCTTTTATTAAAAATGCAAAAAGACTCAAAGAAGGGGATATTATTTGTTTTTACAACGCCGATATTGCGCCGGAAGAATCAACATTTAAGGCTGAAGTTTTGCAAAAAAACGGCGAGGACGGCGTTTTGCTTAAATTTTTGTGCCAAGCCGATGATTTAGGAGACCTCTTAAAACAATACGGGTCAATGCCCTTACCGCCCTATATCAAGCGTGATAAACCGCAAAAAGGTCTGTGGTCGCCGTATAACGATAAAGAAGATTATCAGACCGTTTATGCCAAAGTTGAAGGTGCGGTTGCCGCGCCGACCGCCGGTTTGCATTTTACGGACGATGTTTTAAAAAAGCTTGATGACAAAGGTGTGGAGCGTGTGTTTTTGACGCTTCATGTCGGTGCCGGTACATTTTTACCCGTTAAGGTTGACGATACCGAAAACCATAAAATGCATGCCGAATTCGGGGTAATTTCGCAAAAAACGGCGGATATCATCAATAAAGCCAAAAAAGAAGGGCGGCGCATCATTGCCGTCGGTACGACATCTTTGAGGTTGCTTGAAAGTGCGGCCGATGATAACGGGATTTTGCATCCGTTTTGCGGTGAAACGAATATTTTTATCACCCCCGGTTATCGTTTTAAGACGATTGATATGATGATTACAAATTTTCATCTGCCGAAATCGACACTTTTTATGCTTATTTGTGCGGTTGCCGGTACGGATACGATGAAAAAAGCCTACGCGCACGCGATAGAAGAAAAATATCGTTTTTATTCATACGGTGACAGTTCAATTTTAAAGTGCGTCAATAAAATTTAAAGATTTTGGCGCTACAATCATTTTATAAGAAGAAAAAACGGAGAAAAAATTTGTCTTATGTCTTGAAGCTGTTTTCTTGCATTCGGACATCATATTTGCCGGCGCTTTTAATGCTTGTGGCGGCGCTTTTTTGCACTTTAAAGCAAAATCTGCCTGCCGGCGAAATCAGGTTTTATCATATTTTGTTTTTTGTGTTGACCGCTTTAAGTGCGGCGCTTTATTTTTTTGATAAAAATAAAAAAGATTTGTTGTTTGTGGTATTGTTGTTTGGGTTTTATGTCTGTCTTAACCATCTTAAAACTTTATCCGGTGTGTCTGATTTGGTTGAAGCGGCAATTATGGTTTTAACGCCGATTTTTTTGTGTATGGCTTTTTTTGTTAAAAAAGAAAAAATATCGATTTTAACGCTTTTGTTGTTTTTAGTGCCGGTCGCAGTGGTTGAAAATATGGCATCATTTGATTTTTCAAAGCAACTTTATGTGTTTGATTTTGCCTCAATTATACTTTGGGTTTTGATGTTTTTGTTGACTTTAAGCAGAACAAGTCAATATCCCTCATTTAAGACGAGCGGATTGTTTTTTGCCTGTCTGTCAGTTACCCTTGGTGTGATTTTTTATCAATCGGGGGCGGATTTAACAATTTATTTTTCAGCAGCCGCAGGAACATTTTTTGTTTGCAAAATTCATCAGATGATTTTTGAGCATTATACGGATCCGGTGACGCTTGTCTCGTCCGTCAACAGTTTTGAACGTGATGAGCTTAAAAAATTTCCGCCAAAATACAGCATTGCATTTTTTTATGTTGACAATTATGCCAAACTTTTGAAAGTTTTTGGACAGCAACAGGTCGATATTTTCTTAAAAATGATTTTGCTTAAAATCGATACACTTCAACTTCAGGCTGAAATCTATCGCTTGAGCCGAAGTGAATTTTGTCTTGTGTTTTTTGAAACAGATGTCAAAGAAACGTATGAAATAATGGAAAATATCAGGCGTTTGATTGCTTCCACCGAATTTGTCACCTTAAAGAAAAAAGCCATTAAGTTGACGATTACGCCGGTTGTTTCCGAAAAAAGGCGAAGCGATACCGATGCAAAGGCGGTTTTGCTCAGAATGCACGAAAACTTCCGTCAAAAATATAAATTTACGCAAAATATGACTTTTTGCGAAGAAATACAATCAAATAAAAAACCGCGTCGAAGTATGTTACGCTGATGTTTTTTTACAGGCCCGAAAAATGATAAATATACCCGCGGCCAAAATCGGTAAAGATAAAATCTGCCCCATCGTGATTTGAGAAAAAATAAAGCCGAGCTGAGCATCAGGTTCTCTGAAATTTTCAATAAAAATTCGAAATACGCCGTAGCCTGTTAAAAAAGCGCCGGAAATAAGGCCGTGTCTTTTTCTGACCCAATCATAGCGCCATAAAAAATTAAGGACGATTAAAAGCATCAAGCCTTCCAAAACGGCTTCGTAAATTTGGGAAGGGTGGCGCGGAAGATATCCGCCGCTCGGAAATCTGACGGCCCAAGGAACATCGGTCACACGACCCCAAAGTTCATCGTTAACAAAGTTGGCAAGTCGGCCTAAAAACAAACCAATCGGTGTATACAATGCGGCCAAGTCGGAAAGCAATAAAAACGGGCATTTGAATTTTTTGGCACTGTACCAAATCCCTAAAATTGCGCCGAAAAGGCCGCCGTGAAAAGACATGCCGCCGTGCCAAAGTGCAAAAATCTCTAAAGGTGACGATAAAAACATCTCAAAATTGTAAAATAAAACATAAAAAATGCGTCCGCCTAAAATAATGCCGAGTGTGATGTTGAAAATAAAATCGTCGATCTGGGGTTTTGTCAGATCGATTTTGTATTTTTTGATATTTTTCAAAATCAAAAACCATGCGGCAACAATACCGAAAAGATAGGCAAGAGAATACCAACGAATATCGATAAATCCGATATGCATCATCACGGGTGAAATTAAAGGATAAGTTAAGCCATTCATTCAAAATTCCTTAAATTTTCAAAATATTTAAAAGTATATTAAGAGCTTAAAAATAATCCACATCAAAAATAATTTTGTTCACCGACAAAATTTTAATTTACTGAATTTACATTATATTTTTTTTAAATAAATAAAAAAAAATTTTTTTGTTGCACAACTTTATCAAGTTTGTTGCTCTTAAATTTTTGCTTTTGTATGCTTTGAAGTGATCAGATAAAAAAGGGCAAATAAATGCTTTTGGCGTCGCAAAAATTTGAAAAAAGCAATCCGATTGATGTTTTGGAAAACATCTTCGGGCAAAAGCTTTTGGGTTTAGAGCGGCGCTCAAACAATGAAATTGTGGTTGAAGTCGGCGGAAAATGGCAGGATATGTTGCTCTTTTTTGCATGGGAAGAGCGTTTGAAATGTTTGCATATGTCATGCTTTATCAATATTGAAAACACAACGTGTGATAAAAATCGCGTTTTTGAGCTTTTGGCGCTTGTTAATGAAAATCTGTGGCTCGGTCATTTTTCTTATTGGACGGCATATGATACGCCGATTTTTAAGCATTCGGTTATTGTTGACAAGGCAGATAAAGCGTTTGAAGAAAAATTGGCGCAAATGGTCGATGTCGCCATTGATGAATGTGAGCAAATGTATCCGATTTTTCAGGCTGTTTTGGTGCAAAATATGGACCCGAAGCAGGTTCTTTTTGCCGCAACGAATGTTTTACAATAAAATTTATCTGTATATCTCAAATAAAATCACGGAAAAATCGGTTCGGTATATTTAAAATAACTAAATTTTAACGCATCGACCTTAAAATAGGTCAGATGAGGTTGATAAAAAATGGTGATTAAACCCTTAAATGTTTTGGCTTTGGTTTGCGGCGCTTCATTTGACGTTTTCAAATGTGCGTTAGTCAGGACAGACGGTGTTGATGTATATGATATTTTTGATATAAAAGAATATCCTTTGCCGGCATTTTTGCGTGTTAAAACAGATTTGATAAGGGGTAAAAAAACAACCAATCCCGATGATAAAGTTTTAATCGATATGGTCGAAAACGATATGACCGATATCATGATTGAGACATTAAAAAATATGAAGTCTTCAAATCAACAGGCAATTGATCTTATCGGTCTTGAGGGGCCGACCATTACACATGACATATCCGAAAAATATACCTATCAGCTCGGTAAAGGGCAAAGGATTTTTGAGGCCTTAAATATCAAGGTTGTTTCACATTTTCATAATGCCGACGTTTTAAACGGCGGTAGGGGAAACCCTTTAAGTGCGACTTATTTTCAGGCGCTCGCAGCAAAAATGAAAAAACCGGTACTTTTTATCAATATCGGTGCTGTCAGCAGTTTGATTTATATCGGCCCTTTGGGTGAAATGCTTTCTTTTGACTGTGCGGCAGGCAATGCCATGCTCGGTGATTTTATGAAAAAACATGCCGGACTTTCAACCGATTATAACGGTAAATGCGCGGCCTGCGGAAAACCTGATTTGAAAATCGTCAGGAATTTAATGCGTCACATTTTTTTTGAAATCTTGCCGCCAAAAGCAATGGCCTCCGACATGTTTGAAGAAAAAATTGAGCATTTTGAGGGGTTGTCGCTCGAAGATGGTGCGGCGACAATAACGGAATTTATTGCAGAAGGTATTGTTCAAAGCGTCAATAAGATGCTGCCTTTAAAACCGGTTCAGACACTGATTTGCGGTGACGGGGGTAAAAATCCGACGCTTGTTCGTTTGATCAAGCAAAAGCTTAAAGAATCAAATATTGATGCTGAGCTTTATCAAGCAGATGATGCGGCGGCGGTTGCTTTTTTGGCGGCCAGATGTTATTATCATTTGCCGATAACGTTTCCACAAACAACCGGGGTGTTGGAGCCGATGACGGGCGGAAAATTATATCAGGAAAAATAAAATGGAACAGGTAACGATTAAAACCATCAACTTAAATAAAATGTACGGTAAAATTCATGCCGTTTCGGATTTTAATTTTGAAGCATCAAAGGGCGAAATTATTGCGCTTTTGGGTCCGAACGGTGCCGGAAAATCAACTTTGATGAATATGATGACCGGTTTTTTAAGTCCGACATCGGGGGATATTTTTATTGACGGTGAAAATATAAAACAAAATCCGCTTAAGGCTAAAGAAAAAATCGGCTTTTTGCCCGAGGGAGCGCCGATTTATCCGGATATGAGCGTTAAAATGTTTTTAAATTATATGAGGCAGTTACGCGGCGCCACAAAAGAGCGTTTAAGCGAAGTTATCAAAATTGCAAATATCGAAAATGTGCTTTCTCAAAAAGTTGAGACTTTATCAAAGGGGTATTTGCGGCGTGTCGGTTTTGCGCAAAGTATTTTATCGGACCCTGAGATTTTGTTTTTGGATGAGCCGACCGACGGCTTGGATCCGAACCAAAAAGAGCATATGCAAAATTTGATTTCTCAAATGGGTAAAAATAAAACAATTTTAATTTCGACGCATTTACTGGATGAGGCGCAAACGATTGCTAACCGGATTGTCGTGATTAATCAGGGAAAACTCGTCATTGACGGGACATTGGCGCAAATTAAAGAAAAAACGAAGACGAAATCTTTGGCCGAAGCTTTTAAAAAGTTGACGAACAATAAAGGAAAATAAGTGATGAAAAAATTTTTTGCGATTGTTAAAAATGAATTGTTGCGTTATTTTATTTCGCCGCTTGCCTATGTTTATTTGGTCGGTTTTTTGGTGTTAAATGCCGTTGGGGCTTTTTATTTCGGCCATTTTTTGGAACGCGGCGAAGCGTCGCTTTTTTATATGTTTGTCTACGAGCCATGGATTTATCTTTTGTTTTTGCCCGGAATAGCCATGCGGCTTTTTGCCGAAGAATTTCGCCTAAAAACAATTGCGCAAATGATGACGATGCCGATCACACTCCCTTGTTTTGTATGGGGAAAGTTTTTGGCGGCGTGGATATTTTCGGGGATTGCGCTTTTTTTAACCTCGACATTTGTTGTGACGGTCAATGTTTTGGGCAGTCCGGATAACGGTGTTATTTTACTGTCATATTTTGCGAGTTTTCTACTGGCGGGAGCAATGCTTGCCGTGTCGGAGACCATGTCCGCTTTAACAAAAAATCAGGTAATTGCGCTTGTTTTGGCGGTGATTGCAAATTTGGTGTTTTTCTTTAGCGGGATGGAATTTGTACTTTCGGTTTTCAGGCTGATTTTTCCCGATTATATTGTGGATATGATTGCATCGTTTGGTTTTTTGACACATTACAACAATATGATTAACGGGGCATTGGCGTTTAAGGATATTTTGTTTTTTGCTTCTGTCATTATTTTATTTAACTTTATGACAATGCTGATTGTCGGTTTTAAAACAGCGGGTACATCTTTTTGGTTGAAATCGACGCATGCGGCTAATTATATTGTTGCCGCAATGGCGCTGTTTTTGGGGTTAATCGGCTTTAATTTGCTGGCCGATTATCTCACCGACGGGGTTGAGTTTGATGCGACGCAAGAAAAATTTTATACCTTGAATGAAGACACAATCAACATATTGCAATCGCTTGATGAACCTGTCACGGCAAAGCTGTATTTTTCGGATATTTTAGCCAAGCGCAACCCGAATTTCAGACAAATGTTTGACAGGGTTAAAATGTTGCTTTCGCATTATAAAACAGCTTCAAACGGTAAATTTGATTATCGTATTTATCACCCTCAAAATTTAGATGAGATTGAAGACAGAGCACTTGCCGAAGGTTTGCAGCCGATACCTTTGATTGATCTCAACCAAAATGCGCTTTTCGGTTTATCAATTGTTGACGGGCTCGATCGGAAGGGGGTTATCGGTTATCTTTCAAACGAGCGAATTTTGAATCTGGAACAAGATTTGACGGCGCTGATTTACGGTTTGGATTTAAAGAAAAAGACTGTCGGTATTTTATCTTCTCTTCCCGTAACCGGGGTGAGTGTCGAAGGCGTGATTTTGCCCCAATATCAACTGGTTTCGAAAATTTCTGAGTTTTATGATGTTAAAACGATTGAAAAGCCTGAAGATTTGGAAAAAATTGATGTTTTGATGATGGTTCATCCGAGAAAATTAACTCCCGAGATGATTGAGAAAATTAAAAGTTTTTCGTCCGATTATGGTAAAATTTTTGTTTTTCTTGATGCGGCGGCCGAGGCAAGAAGACTTTATATGCCCTCGAACACACCTTTCTCGGCTTCTGATTTGGGCGGGCTTGATAAGTTTTGGGGCTTTAAGTTTTACGGTGATTATGTTGTGGCGGATCTTGATAATTCCATCACGGTTGATGCAACGACAAATTATCAGACCAATCCGGCCTATACACAAGATGTTATTCAATTTAAATTAAAAGAAAACAACTTTAATCCGTTTCATAAGGTCACAAAAAATTTGCATACGATATTGCTTGCATCAAGTGCCGTTGTGATGCCCGAGGAAGGTGCAAATGTCGATTTTACGCCGCTTTTGCAGGCAAGCTCTAATTCTGCTTTAATGCCGGCCGAGGTTGTTTATAATAATCTTAATCCGAGGCAAATTTTAAGCTTTTTTAAAAAAGATGATAATGTTAAATTTTTAAGCGCTTACATCCATGGTAAAAATCCGGATAATCAATTTGATTTGATCGTCGTCGGGGATACGGATTTTCTTTATGATGCTTTTTGGGGAAAACAGCAGGCTTTGCTTGATCAAAAATATTTTGTCGGACTTTTTAATAATGCTGATTTTGTCTTAAACGGCTTGGACTTTTTAACAAATAATTCCGCTCTTTTAAGATTGAGAGGCAAAGGGGCGAAAAACAGAATATTTAAAAATATCGAAAAGCTGCGCAAGGAAAGTATGTTTGCCTATAAAGTCAAAGAAGAAGAAATATTCAAGGCCATTGATGAAACCAAAAAAAGTTTGCAGGAGATTTGGGCAAAACGCGATTTTGAAGAACGTGAAAATTTCAGTGCCGATGAACTGGCTGTTATCTCAACGATTAAAAAGAATCTTGAAAAACAGCGCATGGAATTGGCGACGCTTCGGGCGCAAAGTTTATCAAAAATCGAGCGCATTGCCTTAATCATCAAATTGGTAAATATTTTAGCCGTACCTCTTTTGTTAAGTCTTGTCGGCGTGTTGTTATTATTAAAGAAAAATAAAATTTTGAAAGCGTCATTAAAATTGGATATCAATCCTGAATTTTTGAAATTTTTGGGATGGGCGTTGCTTGTTTTTTGTATCGGCGTCGGTGCGGTTGTGTGGTCAAGAAGCAAAAACTTTTCTTTCTATGAGAATAAACCGCTTTTGGAAAATTTATCCAAAAGAATTAATGATGTTAACCAAATAAAACTTCAAAATCATGATACGACTTTGACTTTTGAAAAGCGTGCCGGTATTTGGCGCTTAAAAGAATATCCGTTTGCGGTTTATCAGGAACGCATCAAAAGCTTTTTGAGTGCGCTTTTGGAAAGTACGTTTTATGAGAAAAAATCGGATAAAGGCGAAAATCTCTCAAAATTCGGGCTTTCGGAATTGGAGGTTGAAGGCTCGCAAAAGACGGTTGTTGAGTTGTTTGATAAAGAGGGGCTTCCCGTTCAATCACTTGAAATCGGCAAATATGATATTGAGCTCAGTCGCGGAAGTACGGGAGCCTATGTCAAATTTAAGGATAAATTTCAGGTGTGGCTTGCAAAAGCCGAGTTTGTGGATTTGTCGCTTGATTTTCATGCGTGGACATACAGTCATCTTTGGGATTTAAGATTTGGGCGGTTGGTTTCGTTTAATGATACTGAGGAAGAAGAAAAGCTTGCAAATGCGGTTAAGACTTTACTCAACATTGAATTTGTTGATGCAAAAACAGAACTTAAAGATTTGATGCTCTTAAAGCTTTATCAGATCAAAACCGAAGATAAAACAGATATTTTATTATATGCTTTTAAGTCGGGTGAAAAGTATTATATTCAATATCAAATCCCGAAAAATACACCAAACAAACATCTTGAATTTTTCGGGGCACTGACAAAGGGACAATATTTTGAAATAACATCAAAAGATTGGAAAAAAATAAATGACTTGGGGGCATAAAAAAGCTGATTTTTTCAAGAAAACAGCCGTTGTTGCAAGTGTTTCGACAGCACTTGTTTTGTGCGTGATTAAAACAATTGCCTCGCTGATGACCGGCTCGATTGCCGTGTTGTCATCGCTTGTTGACAGTCTGGCAGATGTCGTGGCTTCTGTTATTTCAATGATTGCCGTGAAATTTTCGCTAAAGCCGGCAAGTTGTATGTATCGTTACGGTTATTTTAAAGCCGAGGCAATCAGTGCATTAATACAGGCGGCATTTATTGCGGGTTCGGGGCTTTTTGTGATGTATAACGGAATTGAACGGCTGATTAATCCGTTGCCCTTAAAACAAACAAATATCGGTATTTTAGTCATGGTTGTCAGTCTTGTTTTAAGTATCGGGCTTATTTTGTTTCAAGGATTTGTGTTAAAAAATACGCAATCACTTGCGATTAAAGCGGACAGCGCGCATTATACGGTCGATATTTTAACAAATCTTGCAACGTTATTGTCGCTTTATATTGTTCAAAAATTTCGGATACAAATCGTTGATGTCATCACGGCTTTTTTTATTTCGGTTTATCTTTTTTATTATGCTTTTGATATTGCAAGAGAGGCAATCGATTGTTTGATGGATAAAGAATTGGATGTTGCGATTCGGCAAAATATTGTTTATTTGGTTAAGCACACAAAAGGTATTAAGGGTCTGCATGACGTACGAACGCGAAATTTTGGCGGGGCGTACTCTTTTGAATTGCATCTTGAAATGGATGGTAACTTAACATTAAATGAAGCGCACCGTCTGTCGGATTTGGTTGAAAAGAAAATTAAAAAAGTTTATCCGAATGCACAGGTTTTGATTCATCAGGATCCGTTCGGTAT
>CACXFX010000102.1 GCA_902767055.1 uncultured Pseudomonadota bacterium | reverse complement strand
GGGGATTAAAATTTTGCGATAATTAATTTTGATTTTAAAACAAAAAAAGGAGTGACAAGTATCACTCCGATTTTTTGGTGGGCGCTGATGGACTCGAACCAACGACCAGACCGTTATGAGCGGCCGGCTCTAACCAACTGAGCTAAGCGCCCGACAACAAGTCACCTAAATAAAACAAAAAATATTGTTCGTCAAGAGTTTTTTTAAGTAATTCGTGTATCCTACCTATATCTTATCTTAAAAGTATTTCTTTCACCGGCAACAGCATTAGCTTCATCTATGGTATAAATACGTTTGGGCAAATATTCATGATTGTTTCTGTAATCTTTTAAGCTTTTGTATTCTTTACCGTCAAAAACATACCTTTCACCATTTGTGGTGTATATTTTAAGCATATTATTAATTTGTTCTTCGGTTAGTTTTGAAGTAAAAGCATTAACGCATGAAGATTTGATTTCTTCAGAACAATATATATTTGCTGTTAGCGATACACTACCAAAAACATCAGCATACATCTGTGTCACACTTTTCGGAATAATTAATGTTTGAAGACTACTATTTTGTTGAAAACTGCTTCTGCCGATAGAGGTAACGGTATCATCTATTTGGGCGTCAATCAGGTTTGTCATACCCTGAAAAGCTCTGTGCCCGATAGAACTAAGGCCGCTCACCACCACATGTTCAACCTCTGTAGCAACATCATTCCATGGTCTTTCTTTCCAATATTCTGTTTTTTTACTTCCGACCGCACCATCCGGTCCATAATCCATCATCGCCCCTGTACCGGTAATTGTTAAAGTATGTGTGTTTTCGTCATATTGCCACTGACATGTACTGTTTTCATCACCTGCACAAGTCAGTTCATCAGCCAAAGAATTAAAAGTCATAAACCCTGTTATCATTAACACGATAATAAATTTTTCCTTTTTCATATATTTTCTCCTTATTAACATTAAAAAAGCCGCACCCTTAATGAGCGACCGGGATGTTAGAAAATCACATAGAGAAAATGACTCCGATAGTCTTTAGAAAAAATCTTGAACATTCACCACCGGCACCCCGACCATTTGTCAGGGATAACACGCTAAACTTTTTAAAAATAAAAAGATAACGCAAATACAGTGTTATCTGCACTGTTCTCTATGAAAGGCTTTCTAAAACCCCGTGCCCAGCTTCGGCACTTGATAAGAAAATTTCTTTCCTTACCCGAAAATTATTCTCTCATATTTTTAAATGGTTGTCAAACAAAAAGTTTAAATCTTAAAGCACAGGTTATCAAAAATACGATGAACATTAAAAACTCAATGACCACACCACCGCCAAATGATGAATAAATTGTTTGAATACTCAAATTTTGAGGCAAATCAATATCCAAAATACCACGTTTGTTCAAATCAAGACTTTTGAGCGTCCTGCCCAACGGATCAATCAAGGCGCTGATACCATTATTGGCTGAACGAATAATTGTAATCCCCTCCTCTACAGCGCGCATTTTGGCACTGACAAAATGTTGATACGGGCCCGAGCTTTTGCCATACCAACCATCATTGCTTAAAACAATTAAAAATTGAGGCTTTTCATTCCGATTAAGTACTTTATCCGGAAAAATCACTTCGTAACAAATCAAAACCCCAAATTTTGGCAATCCTTTCACATCTAAAATTTTGTATTTTTCACCGGAGGCAAAATCTGCCATTTGATTTGCAATCGGGCGCACCCAATCCGGCAAAAATTGCCTCAAAGGCAAATATTCTCCAAACGGAACCAAATGATTTTTATCATAAAAAGCAACCGTATTGCCTTTGTCATCAAGCACTGACATTGAATTATAAAGCGCATCATTTGCCTCATCATAACGAAGCAAACCCGTCATCAAATAACCGTTTTTCGGTACGGCATAACTTGTCAACATTTGATAATAATCCGACTCTTTCGGATTAAAGGCTGTTGCCGTTTCCCCCCAAAGCACAAAATTCACATCATCAATCCCGTCTTGACGACTTAAATTGATGTAATCGGTTAAATTATCCTCCAAAGCATTCTGATCCCACTTCAAGCTTTGGGGGATACTCGGTTGAACAAGCCGCACTTTAATATCTGAAGGCGCATTGCCGTAAATTTTAAGCCGAGCAATGCCAAAAACCGTCATCAAAGCTAAAATCACACAGAAAACAAGTACCCCGCCTCGATAATGTTTTTTTATCAGCGCATAAAAACAAAGTACCGTTACAACCAAAAGAAAAGATAATCCATAGGTCCCGATAATGCTTGCGCTTTGGATGAATACATCTGAAAAACCAAACATCGTTCCAAGCAAATTCCACGGAAAACCGGTCAAAGCAAAGCTTCGTACATATTCGAATAAAACCGTTATACTTGCAAAACCAAAAATTTTACACCAAACGGTTGTGTTTTTAAAAAAATACCATACCATAAACGGCACAACCCAAAACAATCCGAAAAATGCGCCCAACGCAATCATTGCAATCGGATAAAGCCATCCGAAAGTGGCCGCATCAACAAGCAATGCATTGGCAATCCAGTAAAACCCGCCGACAAAAAAACCAAATCCAAAGGCATAACCGATTTTAGCCGATTGAATATAACTTTCGGCCTCATCACATATCAAAAGCGCAAAAATGAGCATAAGCGCAAATACCGGCAGAGCATAAAAAGGCGCAAACCCGAAACTTGCCGCAATCCCTGCCAAAACAAGCACCGTTTTTTGATGTTTAATATGCTCCGATATGGCCATTTTTTATTCCTGATAAGGGTTTTCAATACCGAGTTTTTTTAATATTTCGACCTCTCTTGCTTCCATCTCTAAGCGCTCATTATCTTTAATATGATCATAGCCCAAAATGTGTAACATACCATGCACCCACAAATGACAAAAGTGATCTTTTAAGGAAATTTCCAACTCATCTGCCTCTTTTGACAATGTTTCAAAAGCCATAATCACATCGCCAAGCTCAATATCTTCTGCACTTTTTAAGATTTCATCAAAAAACGGATCATCAATATTTGCAAAAGACAAAACATTTGTCGGCCGATCAATGTTGCGAAACTGTTTGTTTAACTGATGCACCGTTTGATCATCGCTTAAAACAAGATTGAGCATAAAATCTTTATCAAGGCTTAAAAAATCAACCTCTTTTTTGATAGTGCTCAGCACCGCATCCCTGACTTTTAAGATAAGCGTTTCATCGATGCCTGCAAGGCTCTGCCATCGCTCATCTTCAAAGCACGTCAAAATTTCAAATTTGTTCATATTCGGCGGCCAAATGTTTTGTTTTTTCTTCGTAGGCCTGTACGATTTTCGCGACCAAACCATGACGCACGACATCTGATGACGTAAATGTCACAGATGTAATATTGTCAACCTTTTTCAAGATATTTAATGCATCACGCAAGCCAGAAACAACACCACGTGGCAAATCGACCTGACTCAAATCCCCGTTGACAACCATGCGTGAATTTTCACCCAAGCGGGTCAAAAACATTTTCATCTGCATCGGGGTTGTATTTTGTGCTTCATCCAAAATCACAAACGCATTAGAGAGCGTGCGCCCGCGCATAAAGGCCAAAGGTGCAATTTCAATCTCGCCTAACGAAAGTTTTTTATCAACCGTTTCGGCAGGCAACATTTCATATAAAGCATCGTACAAAGGCCTCAAATAAGGATCGACTTTTTCTTTCAAATCCCCCGGCAAAAAGCCCAAGTTTTCACCGGCCTCAACAGCGGGACGCGAAAGAATAATCTTGTCAACCGCACCTTCAAGCATCATTGATACAGCCAATGCCACCGCTAAATAAGTTTTACCGGTACCGGCAGGGCCCAAACCGAACACCAGCTCATTTTTAAGCATGGCTTCAATGTATTTTGCCTGAGTTGCAGAACGCGGATAAATATAGCGCTTTTTGGTTTTCAAAACAATTTCATTAAAGCTTTGCAAATCTTTTTGATCCGCACCGCCGCAAATCCGAATAGCCGCTTTAACTTCTTGTTCACCGATATCGACATTTTTGCTTGCTTTATCATAAAGCACCATAATTGCCGTTTTAGCATTTTCAATCTCGTTTGCACCGCCCTTGATTGTCATCTGATTACCAAAACTCAAAATCTCAACACCTAAAGTTTTTTCAATCACTTTTAAGTTTGCATCATTAACACCCACCAATTTTTGAATCAGTTGATTGTTGTATAACTCAAAATTTAATTCTGCCATATTATATAACCTCTCCTTGTAAAGAATTTGTTGTTGCATCTGAAATTTTAACTTTAAGAATTTTTCCCATCATATCATCTGCCGCATGTACGTGCACATTTTGCATATAAGGCGTCCGACCGATGAGTTGTCCCTTATGACGCCCTTTTTGTTCAAACAAAACATCAAAACTTTGCCCGATACACGATTTGTTGAACTTCTCCTGCAAATCAAAAAGTTTTGCTTGCAAAATATCAAGCCGCTCTTTTTTGATTTTTTCAGGCACTTGTCCGTCCATTTCGGCCGCAGGTGTCCCCGGGCGTCTGCTGTATTTGAAGGAAAAGGCCTGAATATATTTAACCTTATCCACCAAATCAAGCGTTTTTTCAAAATCTTCATCCGTTTCAAAAGGAAAACCGACAATAAAATCCGATGAAAATCTCAAATTCGGATTGGCCTCGCGCAATTTTGCAATCTTCTCAAGATATGTTTCTGCGCTGTGGCGCCTGTTCATCAACTTTAAGATTTTGTTTGACCCTGATTGCACCGGCAAATGCAAATACGGCATCAAAATATCAATATCATGGTGGCATTTGATTAAATCATCATCGACATCTGCCGGATATGAAGTCGTATAGCGAAGCCTCTTCAAGCCGTCAAGCTCTGCCATTTTGTTTAATAAATAAGCCAAATTACGCTCAACACCTTTTTCGTCCTCACCATGATAAGAATTGACATTTTGCCCTAAAAGATTGATTTCAAGCGTTCCGGTGGCAATCAGATTCTTTGCCTCATCAATCACATCTTTGACGGGTCTTGAATACTCTACCCCCCTTGTATAAGGCACAACGCAATAAGTGCAAAAATTGTTGCAACCTTCCTGCACGGCCAAAAACGAGCAACCGCCTGTCGCTTTGTTTTCAGGCAAAAAGTCAAATTTCGATTCACAGGGAAAATCCGTATCCAAAATACCGGATTGTTTCTTTTGTTTTATTTTCTTTAATATCTCGGGCAAACGATGATAAGTCAGCGGCCCCAAAGCAAAATCGACATACGGCGCGCGTTTGAATATCTGTTCGTCCTCTGCCTGAACGACACAACCGGCAACACCGATAACGGTATCAAGCCCCCTTTCCGAGCGCTCGTTTTTAATAAGCAATGCTCGCCCTAAATCTGAAAACAGCTTTTCAGCCGCCTTTTCGCGGATATGACAGGTATTAAACAGCACAAAATCGGCATCTGCCTGTTTGTCCGTCTTCTCATATCCCATATCTTCAAGCATCATCGCCATACGGTGCGAATCATAAACATTCATCTGACAACCGTATGTTTTAATAAAATATTTTTCTTTCATAGCGTTTATTTTCATTTCATATATGCTATGTCAAAGAAAAGCTTTTTTCAAATGTTTTTTTTCGATTTTGAGCGATTTTTTTTTACAATGTGTGAAAAAAAATACATAAAATAAAAAGACAAAAAAAGAGGGCAAGCACCCTCTTTCGTTTTACCGATACCTGATTTTGACCGAATTGACTTTGCCCGCGACCTCATTCGCCTCATCGATGGTATAAATACGCTTTGGAATATGGTTGCCTGAGGCTAAATCATCAAGTGAAGCATATGTTTTACCACCTGCCTTTATCTGCCCGTTTTCTATGCTGTATGGAATGACTTTCGGGATACCTCCTGGGAAACCATAAAAATAATTACCACATATTTTACCCGCCGGACAATAAATGGTCTTCAGTCCGGATCCAGTAAAAGCGCTGGGTGCAACTCCTGTAGAAACATCACTTTCTTCATCGTATTCCCAATCCAAAATCTTCCCATCATCACCTAAAAGAGAATCGGATATAATAACGCTTTTCAAACCCGTGGCATCATAAAAGGCAGAACTTGCGAGTCTTTGCACACCGGTCAGGTCAACGCTTGTCAAACCCGTGGCACCTTCAAAGGCACTATATCCGATTGATTGCACACCTGAAAGGTCAACGCTTGTTAAACTCGTGGCACCCTGAAAGGCAGCATCTCCAATATCCACATTGCCGAATGTTTTAAGTGATTTAACATCTCCAGGAATAGTTGACTCCCAAGATGTATAGTCAAAGAAAGCATAGGTCGGCACGGTGGCGGCAGTGTTCCCCGATTCCGTCGTGCCGTAAATCGTCATCGTTTTGTTGCCCTCCGGCCCGCTCAAAGCATAATATGTTGTATCCGAATAGCCCTCAGTCTCAAAATATGGATTATTGAGGATTGCATGACAATTACCTTCTCCGGCAACGCGCTCACAATTATCTTTTGATGTACCCGCCTTTGCCATGGCAGCTAAAGAGCAACCAAGCATTAATACAAATATAAATTGACTTTTTCTCATATTTATTCTCCTGTAAAATATTTAACTTTTTCATACTTTAAAAACAAAAATTCCGTCTTAATTAACCTAAAACGGAGGAGCTAGAAAACTGTCTACCCACAGTTTCTCTGATTCGTGCAAAGCCTTATATCGAGAACTCCTTCCAAAGAGGAGTATTTGGGTAAATGTGTTTTCTAAACACCGCAACCATTTTGGTTACATTTTGATTATCGCATAATTGAAAACAGGAGTCAAATATTTTTTTTAAAAAATCGGCAAAGAAAAAAACAGGATGTTGATAGCTTCAAACTTTTGCTTGAAAATAGCTCTAAAAAGACCAATATGAAAAAAGATTCTAATCCATGGAGGGCAAGAGGTCGGTCTTTATCGCCAACCCGGTCAGGTTCGGAAGAAAGCAGCCGTAACGATCAAACTGAGGCTTTTGTCCCTTCGCTCTTTTTGTTGATAAAATGACGGATAACCTGGAAAATAACAATCAATATGTGGTTCTTGCGCGAAAATATCGCCCGCAGGTTTTTGAAGATTTGCTCGGGCAAGATGCGCTTGTCAAAACCTTAAAAAATGCGATTGAAAACAATCGCTTGCATCATGCTTATATTTTGACCGGTATCCGCGGTGTCGGCAAAACGACAACGGCCCGTTTGATTGCACGCGCCCTAAATTGCACAGGGCTTGACGGCAAAAGCGGCCCGACGATACATCCTTGCGGCGTTTGTGAAAATTGCAAGGCCATTGCCGAAGGGCGACACATTGATGTTTTGGAGTTGGACGCGGCTTCGCGCACGGGTGTCGATGATATGCGTGAACTTTTGGCCGGCGTTCAGTACAAACCGACAAATGCACGCTATAAAATTTATATCATCGATGAAGTACATATGCTTTCCAAAGGGGCGTTTAACGCACTTTTGAAAACGCTGGAAGAGCCGCCTGCGCACGTTAAGTTTATTTTTGCCACGACTGAAATCAGAAAAGTTCCGGTGACGGTTTTATCGCGTTGTCAAAGATTTGATTTGGAACGTTTATCGATTGAAACATTGCTTGAACTGTTTCATAAAGTCCTCAAAGCCGAAAATGTCGAAGCCGATGAAGAAGCTTTGCAGATGGTTGCCAAAGCTGCCGACGGCTCAGCCAGAGACGGACTCTCGATGTTAGATCAGGCCATTGTTTTGGGAAACGGAAAAATCAAAGTTGAAACCGTCGGTGAGATGATAGGTCTTGCCGACCGCACAAAAACATTATCGCTTTTTGAGAATCTGGTTAAAGGCGAGATTGAAAATGCGCTTGAAAATGTCAGAAAACAATATGAAACAGGCGCAAACCCGCTTGTCATTTTAAATGATTTGATTGAAATTGCACATATGCTTGCCAAAGCAAAGGTTGTGCCAAACACGCTTAAAACAGAGATGCTGGGACAATCTGAGCGCCAAATGTGCGAAAAGCTTTCCGCCGCCATACCGATTTCGGTACTTTCCAAAATATGGCAAATGATGATCAAGGGGCTTTCTGAATTAAATATTGCACCACAACAAAATGATGCACTTGATATGGTTTTAATCAGGATTGCTTACAGTGCAAATCTGCCGACACCGGCCGAAATGCTGGAAGAATTAAAAAAAAAATCAAATAACGCACCGATAGCGCCCGTCGTGTTTTCGGCAAAACCTACCGTTTTGGCTCAAAATACGGTCGATATTGTTACGCCGAAAGTTGAAGACGTTACCACCAACAATCACACAATTAAGACAATCGATGATTTGACGGCTTATTTAACACAAAATAAAAAAATGCTGTTTTTGTACGCCTTAAAAAATGATGTATCGATTGAAAGTTTTGAAGACGGCAAAATTTCACTGACGATTTGCGAAAAAACGGCACCTGATTTTGTTGTCAGCCTTTCCAAAATCTTAAAAGAGGCAACAGAGGCCAATTGGGATATTGACGTCAAACACGGCACACTCGGGCCGACACTTGCCGATGAGGAAAGAGGAAAAACGGAAGCAGACAAGAAAAAAGTGATAGAATACCCTTTGGTTAAAGCCATTATGGACGAATTCAAAGGGGCGAAGTTTGATACCATTTTGCGTATGGAAGAAGAGACGCAAGATGAAGATCATCAAGAAGAATTAAACAACAACATTCAAGAGGACGAAACTTATGTTTAATATCCAAAATTTAATGAAACAAGCTCAAATGATGCAACAACGCATGGCTGAGGCTCAGGAACGCCTTGGCAATGAAGAACGCGAAGGCTCAGCCGGCGGCGGTTTGGTCAAAGTGGTTTTGAGCGGTCGGCATGATTTGAAAAAAATCACGATTTCTCCCGAAATTGTCGATAAAAATGATGTCGAAACATTAGAAGATGCAATTTTGGCAGCTTATAACGACGCACATGAAAAAGTTGTTAAAATGCAAGATGAAGGCATGAAACAAGCCACAGGCGGTGTTGATTTCGGCGGTCTTAAAATTCCGTTTTAAGAGGGAAAAGTGGCAAAATCGGATATTGATGTTTTAATCAGGCAAATCGCCAAATTACCGGCGCTCGGTACACGTTCCGCACGGCGGATTGTTCTATTTTTGCTTAAAAACCGCGATTCGCACCTTTCTCTTTTGATTGAAGCAATGCAGAATTTAAAGCAAAATATTAAAACATGCACTGTTTGCGGCAACTATGACACATCGGATGTATGCCGCATTTGCGCGGATGAAAAACGTGATTCCCGCACACTTTGTGTTGTCCAAGATGTGACTGATTTATGGGCGATGGAAAGGGCTTCTTTTTATAAAGGAAAATATCATATTTTGGGCGGAATTTTATCGGCCATTGAAGGTGTCTTGCCCGAAGATTTAAACATTAATTCGCTCGTTGAACGTGTCAAGAGCGGCGCAGTTGATGAGGTTATTTTAGCCCTGCCACCGACGGTTGACGGGCAAATTACAGCTCAATATATTTTAAGCAAAATCAAACCGTTAAATATCAAAATTTCAACCCTTGCTTTAGGATTGCCGGTCGGGGCGGAACTTGATTATATGGATGACGGAACGATTGAAATGGCGCTTGAGGCGCGAAAAGAAATTTAAAAACGGAGATAAAAAAATGGCAAAAATTTTGGTTGTCGGCGGTGCCGGTTATATCGGCAGTCACGTTGTTTTAGAACTTTTGGATAAGGGTCACATTGTAACAATATATGACAATCTCTCAACAGGTCAAGAAATTAATTTACCTCAAAAAGCCGCCTTTATCAAAGGTGATATTTTGGATTTTGAATCTTTAACAAAAGCCATGGAAGGTGCCGATGCCGTTATTCATTTAGCGGCTAAAAAAGCAGTCGGCGAATCGATGGAAAAGCCTGATTATTACGCTTCCAACAATATTGCCGGCTCTGTTAATATCTTAAATGCAATGCTCAAAACAAATGTAAAGCACATCGTATTTTCATCATCCGCGGCTGTTTACGGCATGCCGAGATATTTGCCCATTGATGAAAAACATGAAAAGAATCCGATTAATTTTTACGGTTACACAAAAAGTTTGATTGAAGATTTGATGGCCTGGTATGCTGACCTAAAAGGGATTAATTATATTGCGTTGCGTTATTTTAATGCGGTCGGATATGATAGTGCAAAACGCATTAAAGGAAAAGAAAAAAATCCGCAAAATTTGTTGCCGATTATCATGGATGCGGCCACTTCAAGACGCGACGGCTTTTTAATTTTCGGGTCAGATTATACCACAAAAGACGGGACTTGCGAGCGTGATTACATTCACGTTTCGGATTTGGCAACGGCACATGAAAAAGCAATCCTTAAATTAATGAGCGACGCACAATCTTATCGGCTTAATCTCGGAACAGGCAAAGCTGTTTCCGTTCAAGAAATGGTCAATGCCGCAGAATATGTTATCGGCAAAAAGCTTGATTATAAATACGCCCCGCGCCGAGCCGGTGACCCTGCCGTTTTGGTGGCAAATTCTGAGTTGGCACGACAAGTTTTGGATTGGGCGCCGAAATATACGGATATTAAAGAAATTATCGAAACAACTTGGAATATGGAAAAATAAAATGAATATGGACTTTTTAACTTCGACGCATGCCGTTTTATCACAAAATATGATGTGGACGATTTTCGGCATTGCCGTCATTGTGCTTTTGGCGCTTGATTTATTCGTTTTTAACCGTAAAAATGAAGAGCCGCATTTTTGGCACACACTTTGGATTTGTATTTTTTATATTGTGATTGCGATTATTTTCGGCTTTTTTGTGATGTACGAAGAAGGCCCTGATAAAGGAATGCTTTATTTTACGGGTTATCTGCTCGAAAAAAGTTTATCACTTGACAATATTTTTGTGATGTCTGTTATCTTTTCGGCCATCGGTGTACCGTCAAAATACCAGCATCGCGTCCTGTTTTGGGGGATATTGGGCGCACTTGTTATGCGCGGCGTGATGATCTTTTTGGGCGAAGCTTTGGTTTCAAGATTTCACTGGATTTTGTATCTGTTTTCGATTTTCTTGGTGTATACCGGCGCACATATGCTGTTCTCAAAAGAAGAAGAAAAGCCCTTTAAAGAAACAAGGCTTTATCGCGTGATGTCAAAAATTTTCCATGTGACGCACGAAATCAAAGGCGAGCATTTTGTCGTTAAAGAAAACGGAAAATGGCACATTACGCCGCTTTTGTTCGCACTTTTTATTATT
>CACXFX010000101.1 GCA_902767055.1 uncultured Pseudomonadota bacterium | reverse complement strand
CATATTATAATCCAAAAGTCAAATAAAAATGATAAAAAATGCTTGCATCTTGGTTTGTTTGAGATAAAATCATTTCGTTATGGAAGAAAACAGAGAATACAGTGTCAGTGAAATTTCGTTTGCCATTAAAAGGTGCGTTGAAACGACCTTTTCTTCAGTGCGCGTCAAAGGCGAAATTTTCGGTGCCAAAAAAGCCGATTCCGGGCACTGGTATTTATCCTTAAAAGATACAAATGCGGTTTTAAGCGCCGTTTGTTGGAAAGGTGTTGCCCTGTCACTGCCCGTTAAAATTGAGGATGGTCTTGAGGTAATTGCCACCGGCAAAATCACGACTTTTGCGGGAAGATCGTCTTATCAGCTTGTGATTGAACATTTGGAGCCCGCAGGTCTTGGCGCTTTGTTAAAGCTTTTGGAAGAGCGAAAACAACAGTTTTTTAAAGAAGGCCTATTTGATGAGGCGCATAAAAAGCCGATACCGTTTTTGCCAGATGTTATCGGGGTCGTGACTTCTCCGAGCGGTGCCGTGATACGCGATATTATTCATCGCGTGCGTGACAGATTTCCGTCGCGCATTATTGTTTGGCCGACACTTGTGCAAGGTCAAGGGGCGGCTCAAAAAATTGCCGCGGCAATCAGAGGGTTTAATGCTTTGCCGGCAGACGGCAATATTAAAAAGCCCGATGTTTTGATTGTTGCGCGCGGCGGCGGCAGTTTAGAAGATCTTTGGGCTTTTAATGAAGAAGAGGTTATTCGTGCGGTTTATGACAGCGATATTCCCGTTATCTCCGCGGTTGGGCACGAAACGGATACAATGCTGATTGATTATGTTTCGGACAGACGCGCGCCGACACCGACCGGTGCTGCGGAATTTGCCGTTCCGGTGAAAACGGAACTTGCATCAATGCTTAAAATGCTCGGGGCGCGACAACTTAACGCCATATCGCGTTATTTTGCGCTTTTAAGGCAAAATATCGAAGGTCTTTCACGCGGAATTGTTAACTTAAATCAGATTATCGGTGAATATCGTCAGCGTTTTGATGATCGCCTTGAGCGTTTAAATAATGCGCTGAAATATTATATTTCAAACAAAACGCAAGCTCTAAACGGCATAGGATTAAAGTCTTATTATTTAAAAAATTTGATTGAAAAGAAAAAGATTACGCTTGAAAATTTGGCGGCAAGGCTCAACGCCGTATCGATTGATCAAGTTTTAAAACGTGGTTTTGCGTGGGTAACAAATCGCCATTTTAAGACGGTTTATGATGCAACCAATGCGAAAAAAAGCGGTGAACTCAACATCAGATTTGTTGACGGTATTGTCAAAACAAAAGTGGCGGAGGTGCGCGATGCGCGTCAGTTTGATTTGTTTGATGAGTAGTGTTATTTTTGCTTTTGAAGCGGCGGCGTTTGAGATTTGCGGTGATTTAAGGCAAGGTGAGCTTGTGCTTATCAATGACGGAAAAAAAACTTATTTGAAAGCTTTCGGGCGTGACGAGCCTCCCGTTTTTAGCATAGACGGCTTGAAGCTTCAAATTGAAAAGGTAAAATGGGATGTTCAGTCCGTGCATGGTGTTGCACAAAAAAAAGTGACACCGTCCAAAAAAGATGAAGAGCATATTTTGCGTGAACAAAAGGATTTGAAAGCGGCTTTGGCAAAAAATATCAATCCAAATGCTGACTGGAAAGACGGTTTTATTTTGCCGGTTGACGGCCGCATCAGCGGTCAATTCGGTAACCAGCGTATTTTTAACGGAATTAAGAAGAATCCGCATACCGGTACTGATATTGCTGCGCCTTCGGGTACACCGGTCAGAGCTGCAGGCGACGGAATAGTGATTCTTGGGGGCAAAGATTATTTTTATACCGGAAATATGGTGATTATCGATCACGGAGAAGGGCTCAAAACAGTTTATGCGCACCTAAAGGATTTTAATGTTGCAAATGGCGATAAAGTAAAAAAAGGTGATATCATCGGGCATGTCGGACAAACAGGGCGTGCAACGGGACCGCATTTGCATTGGGGCGCAGTGCTTGATGGCGTTCGCTTTCGTCCGCAGTCACTGATTGATCTATCGGGTAAAAATTGTCGGAGTTATTAAAAATGTCGTTTTTTCAACTTTTGGGGCTTGCGATTGTTCAGGGATTGACCGAGTTTTTACCGGTTTCATCGTCGGGGCATTTGATTTTGCTCTCAAAAGCGGCACATTTGGCAGATCAGGGGATTGGTATAGACATTGCGCTTCATATCGGGTCGCTTTTAGCGGTCGTGATTTATTTCAGAAAAACATTTTTTGCGATGGGCAAAGAAGTGTTTCAAGCAAAATTGATGCCGAATTTTAAGATGGAATACAACAGATTGGCTTATTTGTTGATTGTGGCCTGCTTGCCTGCGCTTTGTGTCGGCTTTTATTTAAGGCACCTCGGAATGGAAGCTTTGCGCGAGCCGAAAATCATCGGTTTTAATATTTTAATTTATGGTGTGATGCTCTATTTGGCAGACAGGTTTTCTTTAAGTAAGCGAAATTTGAAAGATATAACATTCAAAGACGCCCTTTTGATTGGTCTGGCACAATGTTTTGCGCTTATTCCGGGCACATCGCGCTCGGGCATTACGATTACGATGGCGCGAATGTTAAAAATCAATCGTGTTGATGCAGCTAAGTTTTCAATGTTGTTATCAGTTCCCGTAATTGCGGCGGCAGGGTGTTTGGAAGCTTATCGTTTATTTTTAAGCGGTGATATGGGACAAATTTTACTCTCATTTGATGCTGTTATTTATTCATTTATCACTTCATATGTCGTGATTTATTTGATGATGAAATGGTTGCAAAATTATACTTATTTGCCGTTTGTGGTTTATCGCGTCGCGCTTGGGTTATTGCTTATTTTGCAAGTTTTTTAAAAAAATGAAAAAAAACACTTGCATTAAAAATAAAATTTTGATATTAAGTGAGCCAATGCCGGTTTAGCTCAGTTGGTAGAGCAACGCATTCGTAATGCGTGGGTCGGGCGTTCGAATCTCCTAACCGGCACCATTAAAAACCCCAGATTTTTCTGGGGTTTTTAATGGTATCTAGGAGGACGAACGCCCGAAAGAAGGGCGTTTGACAAGGAAGATAAGGCGGACGGAAGTACGCCGGTCGGCCAGCCGATATCTGACGCAGCACCGAAGGTAATCTCCTAACCGGCACCATTAAAAACCCCAGATTTTTCTGGGGTTTTTAATGTTTTTAATAAAATTGTAAAAATGTTAAAAAATGTTAAATTGTGCAAAAAAAATGCACAAAATGACATCAAAGTTGCATAATTTTTGCACAGTCATCTCTCACATACGTTTTGAAAAAAGAATCGTTCTTTTGAAATCAAAAGCTATAGTTATCCATTCACCAATTCGGCAAGCTTTTTGTAATTATCCATGGCTACATCAAATGGAATCCGACTGTCTGCACGGTAAATCATCTTGGATACAAACATTTCATATTCTTTTTTGTAATCCACATCTGTTTCAAGTTTTTCAATGGTTTTATTGCAAAATTCAGCGATGGTTAATTGTCGTGTTTTATCTCCACGCGTGCAATCTTGTTTATATATCTCTTTGACTAAATCTATAAACTGTTGACTGGCATCTAAAGCAGTGTATAAAGCGCTTAAATCATAGAGGTGACGCATTAAAGCTGGATCATTGGTCATATGGTTATAAGGCTGGCTACGGTCTTTTATATCTACCCTCCACAATAAAGCATTAAACTTGTTTGCAGCTGTTTCAATCGGAGAAGTACAATCTATATCCGCAACAGGAACATCTTTAATATATTCACCAATAAAAGATTTAATTTGTTTGCGTTCAGTCGGCAAGTAAATGTTCTTAAAACTTAACTCAATCTTCAAATTGTTTCTTAATGAGGAATCTGGCCTAAAGGTTTTTGGATATTCGACATAGAAGTTCGTAAATCTATTTTCATCTCGTGAGAATACACTCTCATTTTCAACTTTCAAATCTTCTATATCATCAATTGCTTTAATCAGTTTATCCCTAAAATTACCACGTTCTTTTCTGGAGGCACTCGCTAAACCAACAACATCAAAATCTATATCTTCGGAAAATCTTTTGGTGTATTGATAAGCTTTTGATAAACTCGTACCGCCAGCAAATACGACTTTGACTGTATCTGTATTAAGCTTTGTTATAGCATCAAGCACTTTGACCAGATACCAATCCTTTTCAATATAAGAAGTCGCAATACCTGTATTAAGAGAAACATCGCTAATCAATTCTTCAGAGAGTTTCATATTCTATCCTTGCTTGTTTAAAAGAAATATTACGCGATACACGTTTATTAACACCTATAATAAATTCATTCGGTACCTGTTCGGTTAAGCGTGCATTATAATTCTTTTCATCATCGGTCGGCATAACTTTAACACCAAGTTTCTTCAATGCAGTTACCGCTATTGCCCTTAAATTATCTTTTGGTATATAATCACCTGTTATAAATGACTTTTTGGCTTTTGTATATACACCTTTACCTACTCGGATAACCTCATTTTCTTTCATCAACGCACGTAAAGCTCTCAAAACCTGATCCCGATCCGATAAATCCATAAAATCACGAACCAAAAAAGTATTTTCCTTACTCTTTCGGATACGGTATTTTATTTTATCTTTCAATGTTATCAGTTTTACCATAATCTTCACTTTACAAAAACACGACATTTATCTATTGCTTAATATACACTTAAATATCGTAAATGTAAAGTGTTTTTAAATATTTTTTTTATTTCGTGAGATTGATTATTTTTAAATATGCTAAGTATTTGAAAATTCCGCATCCGCTCAGGCTGAGCATTTTATTATTTTTCAAATAAATTAATTCTTTTTGAAAAGCTTTGAGCATTAAAGGACGCACATCATTCGGTGCTTTTTTGCATCTTCTGAGCTGTACACACAGGACTTTGGGCATCAAACGGCGGCGAATAATTTGTAATGTCGGTAAATTTTTATACGTTTCATATACATATTTGGCACATTCAAAAAAGTCTTCGATCTGTTTCGGTGAGGATTTTTGATTTGAAATCGAAGTCGGATTGATGGTATAAAAATATAAAACGTTATTGATTAAAACAGTTTTCGGATTTAAGGCCAAGACGGCATATGTGTGCGGCCAATCTTCAAAATGAATGCCATTAATAAACGAAATATTTTTTAAGATTTCACGCTTATAAAACTTTGTCCAAACATTAAAAGCAATACGATATTTTCCGTTTTTAAAAGCGTATTTTAACGGGGTTGATGTCACTTTTGAAACAATTTTTCGCTCGTCAATAATGTGCGGGTGGAAAGATATACCGTCAGATTTTTCAAAACCGAAACAAACAAGCTCTGCATCGTTTTGATTTGCAAGCATGAGGCAAATTTCAAAGGTTTGAGGATGCAAAGCATCATCCGAGTCTAAAAAATAAACCCATTTGGCGCTTGCTTGAGAAAGCCCGACATTGCGTGCCGCTGAAAGTCCCTGATTTTTTTGATTGATTATTTTAATACGCTTGTCTTTGGCGGCAAATGATTTTAAAATTTTTAAGCTGTTATCCGTCGAGCCGTCATTGACGCAAATGATTTCAATATCTTCAAAAGTCTGTGCCAAAACGGATTTAAGCGAACGCGCTAAGTACTTTTCAACATTATAGACGGGGACAATAACGGAAATTTCGGGCATAAAAACCTCTTTGGTGAAGTTGTTTTGAAGTTATCTTACTTGCTATATTAAAAAATGCAACAGGTTTTTTTAAACGTTCTTATCGAAAAAAATACTTTTTAAAGAAAGCTGTTTTTTTGTTTGACTTTTATATATTTTTATGCCACTATAAAAATGTAACCGATACGGTTGCGGTGTTTCAAAGACACATTCAAACCGAAATAAACTCCTTTATGAGGAGTTTCTGAGATAAGCGCATTTATGTGACGAATAAAGAAAACTGTGGGTTTGACAGTTCTTTGAACTCCTCTTCCGTTTTGATTATTCAAGATGGAAATTTTTTGTTTTTCAATAATAAGGAGAAAAAGCATGAGTAAAATGGTTTTTATTTTGTTTTTGGTTTTAAGCTTTAGCTCATATGGAGCAAGTGATTGCATCAATGGTGAGCAAAATTGTTGGGATTGCGGAAAAACTGATTCTGATTTATGCACGGCACGACTAAACGGGACAACTTTAAGCATTACCGGAACGGGAAAAATGGAAGATTATGGCTGGACGCAAGATGAAAATACAGGCATTTATATTACCAATGCGCCGTGGGGAAATACTTCAAAAGGAAATACCGAGATTGAAAATATCATCGTGGGTGGTATTACCCGTATCGGCGAATCTGCCTTTTTGGGAGCGACAAGTTTAGAAAACATCACTTTTTCGGATTCGGTTGAGTGTATCGGGCGAAATGCTTTGCATTCATCGGGATTAACACACATTGACTTGCCGCCAAATTTAAAAACGCTTGAAGGCGGGGCGATCGAAAATTCCCAATTTATTCATGAAATTGTGCTTCCGGATGGCCTCGAAACAATTGGTAACGGTGGTTTT
>CACXFX010000100.1 GCA_902767055.1 uncultured Pseudomonadota bacterium | reverse complement strand
TTGGTGGGTATGACAAGACTCGAACTTGTGACCTCTACGATGTCAACGTAGCGCTCTAACCACCTGAGCTACACACCCGAAAGTGAAGCCTTATTAACACAGTTTTTTTTTGATGGCAAGAGTTTTTTTTAAATTTTTATATTTTTTTTTGATTTTTATAAAACGTTAAGACTTCGAACCTATACTTTAAGGCAAGGTAACCCTTAGGATATCGTCAATAATGAAAATTGATTATAAAAATATGACCGTCTATCAGGCAAGCGGAGATGAAAATCTTGAGTATCCTGTTGTTATATCGATACCGCATTCGGGACGTTTTTTTCCGCCGCAGTTTTTTGATATGACAAATTTAAGCGAAAATGAGTTGCGCGGAAATGAAGATTGTTATGTCGATGAAATGCTTTCTGAACTCTCGCAAAAAGGCATATCAACGTTGTCGATGAATGTTTCGCGTGCATTTATTGATGTCAATCGTGATCAAATTGAGCTTGATGATCATATGTTTGAAGACTATCCTGCCGATAAAATTATTTTTGAAAACAGTCGCTGCCGTTCCGGATACGGGTTGATACATCGTGTCAGTTCAAACTCAAAGCCGATATATAAAAAATTGCTTTCATATCAGGAAGTGCAAGACCGCATTAAAAATATTTATCTTGTCTATCATAAAAAATTAAAAGAAATGGTTGAGGCTTGTTCCAAAAAATTTGGTTGTTGCCTGTTGCTTGATTGTCATTCAATGCCCTCAAAAATATGTTCGATTATGAATGACGGGGTCAAGATTGATGTTTGTTTGGGAGATTTGTTTTTGCAAAGCTGTCCGAAAGAATTAAGTGATTGCTTTGAAAATCTGTTGGCGCAAAAAGGGTATGAAGTTTTGAAAAATGTACCTTATTCCGGTGCGTATACAACGTTTCATTACTGCGAGCCAAGGCGGAAAATCTATACCTTGCAGCTTGAAATCAATCGCGCTTTATATATGAATGAAAAAAGCCTTGAAAAGCTTGATAGCTATGATAAAATCAAATCAGATTTAACAGTAAGTATTTTAGAATTTGCCAAAGTTTTGGCGGAAAATAAGTTTTAATAAAAAATTCCCTTTACCGAATGAGGTAAAGGGAAAAAAACGGTGTGCTATTTGCTCTGCTTGTTTTTTTTGCTCAGTTTGCACAGGTAGGCAATCATCACAATAAAGCATACGATGCTGATTGCAAGCACAATATACCCTAATAAGAAGGGCTTAAAGTACATAATGACACCTTCAACCGCTAAAAGCTTCATTTCAGCCAGTAAAGGCTTTCCGTGCTCGTTGGGCAAAACAGGGGTCGTAAAAAGAACCCACATCATTGCTCCTTGAATGAGCAAGAAGAACAAAAAAATAATAATTTCCATGACTTTGTTTTTTATAGTTAAAGTTAAACTGAATTCAAACAAAAACAAATCATTATGAAAAAAAGTTTCAAAAATCCACAAAAGGATAACTGACTAATATTTCCATAATTACTTCTACGATGAGGTGAATTTTATACCTTTTCTTTTTTTTGTCAAGAGTTTTTTTAAAGAAAAAAACCGCTGAAAATATCAACGGTTTTCTTCTTAACAATGAAAGAATTATCGAATTTCTTCGCCTGTTTCCTGATCAATGTGTTTAGCAGACAATTTCCACTTACCGCGATTGTCCGCGCCCATGCATTTGACCCAGATTTTATCTCCTTCGCTGTAAAAATCGGATACGGTGGCGATTCTGTCATTTTTGATTTCAGAAATGTGAACCAAGCCTTCGGTCGAACCGACAAAGCGAACAAAAGCGCCAAATTCCATCACTTTTGTGATAACACCCTGATAAACTCTTCCGACTTCGGGTTCAGCCACAATATTTGTGATAATTTCAAGCGCAGCTTCACCATCTTTGATGTTAACCGAAGCGACTTTAATCACGCCATCATCCGAGATATCAATCTTTGTGTTTGTTCTGTCAATGATTTCACGGATAACTTTACCGCCTGTACCGATCACATCACGAATTTTATCGACCGGAATCCTCATCGTTAAAATACGCGGTGCCAAGTCAGAAACTTTTTCACGCGGTGCAGAAATGGCTTTTGCCATCTCGCCTAAAATATGAATACGTCCTTCATGGGCTTGAGCAAGAGCGTTTTTCATAATCTCTTTTGTAATCGAGGTGATTTTAATATCCATTTGTAAAGCCGTCACACCATCTTTTGTACCGGCAACCTTAAAGTCCATATCACCCAAGTGATCTTCATCACCCAAAATGTCGGTCAAAATCGCAATGCGTCCGTCGTCTTCTTTAATCAAACCCATCGCAATACCGGCAACAGGCTTTTTCATCGGCACGCCGGCCGCCTGTAAAGAAAGTGTCGTACCGCAAACAGTTGCCATTGAAGAAGAGCCGTTCGATTCCATAATATCCGAAACGACACGTATCGAATAAGGGAATGCTTCTTTATCTGTCGGCAACATCGGATGAATGGCACGCCAAGCCAATTTTCCATGACCGATTTCACGGCGTCCGGGAGTACCTAATCTGCCGCATTCACCGACCGAAAACGGCGGGAAGTTGTAGTAAAGCATAAAGTCTTGGCGATATTCGGCCATCAAACCATCAACAATTTGAGCATCATCATCTGTACCTAAAGTTGTCACAACCATCGCTTGCGTTTCACCGCGGGTGAACAAAGCAGAACCATGTGTCGTGGGCAAAACGTCAACTTGGCATTCAATCGGACGAACAGTTTTTGTATCACGACCGTCAATACGTTTGCCTGTTGACAAGACTTTTTCACGCATTGTTTTATGCATAATGTGCTCAATGGCTTCAGGTGCATACTTGACCTCTAGTTCATTTTCGGGATCAACAGATGCTTTAAATCTTTCACCGATTTCGGCTAATGTATCCAAACGTTCTTGTTTGTTGACGATATTGAATGCTTTTTCATATTCATCGCCGTACTCTTTAGCAATACGTTCGCATAAAGCATCATATTCTGCCGGAAATTGAGGCTCTTCCCAAGCCGGTTTACCTGCTTCAGCCTTTAACTCGTTAATCATATCAATAACAGGTTGAAAACTTTCAAAGCCGAACATCACAGCGCCGAGCATGACATCTTCAGAAAGCTCGTTGGCTTCCGATTCAACCATTAATACGCCTTCTTTAGTGCCGGCAACAGCCAGTTCCAAATCAGAGGTTTTATTCTCTGAAATCGTCGGGTTTAAAATGTATGCACCGTTTTTGTAGCCGACTTTGGCTGCACCGATCGGACCCATAAACGGAATGCCCGAAACAGCAAGTGCCGCAGATGCTGCAATCATAGCCACGACATCAGAATCATTGACCTGATCATGTGCAATCGTTGTACATACAATCTGAACTTCATTTTTGAAAGCATCAGGAAATAACGGGCGAATCGGTCTGTCAATCAAACGTGAAATCAAAACTTCACGTTCGGAAGGCTTACCTTCGCGTTTTATAAAACCGCCGGGGATTTTACCGGTGGCATAATATTTTTCCTGATAATTAACGGTTAAAGGGAAAAAATCCTGATCTGCTTTGACTTCTTTTGCTGCGCAAACCGTTGCGACAACAACTGTTTTTCCATAAGTAGCAACGACGGCACCTGCGGCCTGTCTTGCGAGTTTACCTGTTTCTAACACTAATTTTCTGCCGCCCCAATTTAATTCTTTGCGGCAAATCTTAAAATCGATCATATTTTTTTTACCTTTCCTATATTCAATAAACCTCACCTGACCCCATGTCAGGATTTTTCATAAAACTGCGGAGCCCCGCTCCGCAGTTTTATCTTAATTGAAAATTACTTACGTAAATCCAATTTTTTGATAATGGCTTGATAACGCTCATTGCTCTTGGATTTTAAATGATCCAAAAGGTGACGACGTTTGCTGACCATCTTCATCAGACCCAATCTTGAGTGTAAATCTTTTTTATGAACATTAAAGTGTTCAATCAAAGCATTAATACGATAGGTCCATATTGCAATTTGAACTTCCGGAGAACCTGTATCACCGGGTTTTAAGCCGTATTTTGCAACAATTTCTTGTTTTTTTTCATTTGTTATCGACATCTTATTTAATTTCCTTATTCAATTAAAAGTTAAAAACACGAATCGGAGAAATTTTTTTCTCTTCGATCAAAACAAGCGCCACCAAACAAGAACATGAAAAAGCTCCCATCACCTTGCCGAGATGTGCTTTAACATCATAAGCCTTTGGCGATAAGCCTTGTCCGAGCTTTAATTTGGCAGCATCTTCAGCCGAAACAGCCAACGCCGCGATGTCGCGCAGCGCGGTTTCAATCGGCAAAAGAGAATCCTGTCTTTGGTCTTCATACACCATATTTTTTAAATTTTCCAGTAAAATCGTATCTGAAAGTAAAAAATTTGAACATTTTGTTCTTCTTAAAGCCGTTAAATG
This sequence comes from uncultured Pseudomonadota bacterium, assembly GCA_902767055.1. Taxonomy (GTDB): domain Bacteria; phylum Pseudomonadota; class Alphaproteobacteria; order RF32; family CAG-239; genus UBA1254. The sequence goes on along the minus strand of CACXFX010000100.1, from coordinate 2,880 downwards.
CCCGAAAGTATTGAGTTTTAACGCAATATCGCGCCCGAGTGAACGCACGTATGTCCCTTTAGAACATTTGACCTTAAATTGAAACGAATCCTCGCTTTTTTGAGCCAAAAAATCAAGCGAATCGATTTGAACACGGCGAGTCGGTACATCAAAGTCAATCCCTTTTCTTGCCAAGTCATAGGCACGCTTGCCGTCAATCTTAATTGCCGAATATGCCGGCGGTGTCTGTTCGATTTGGCCGATAAATGAGGGTAAAACAGCCAAAATTTCATCAATCGAAGGAATTTTGGAGCCGCTTTGCGTGATTTGACCTTCAATATCGTCTGTCGTTGTGGCAGATCCGAATTTTAAGGTAAATTCATATTCTTTTGAGCCGTCCATCACATAAGGTATCAGTTTTGTTGCTTCACCGAATGCAATCGGTAAAACGCCTGTGGCAAAGGGGTCTAATGTTCCGGCATGGCCGTTTTTGTTGGCGTCAAATAAGCGGCGTGTGATATTGACGATATCTGTCGAACCAATGCCTTTAGGCTTATCAATAATGAGCCATCCGTTGATGTTTTTATGCTTTGTGCGTTTCATAAAAAACTATTTTTCCTTCGTTGGGCCGATAGGCATATATGAACCGACGCCGCCGAAATATTTTTTGAAGAATCCTATATCGTGGCCGCCGCTTTCGGTTTTATCTTCATCAATAGCCAGTTCTTGTCCGTTTTGTTCGTTCAATCTTGAAAAAGAAACGACATTTCCCGATTTATCAAATTCAACGGTTAAAATATCACGATCAACGATTTTCGGGGTAAAAAATGCAACTTTTTTAAGTGTTGAGGACATATAAATCCATTTGTCATTGTCAAGTGTCGATACGGCAGAAGGTGAGCCTAAAAGAGACTCGACCTGCATTTTTGTCTGTCCTTTTTTCAGCTCAGCAATCTTATCGTTGTCGGGCATATTTCCGTTGTGTACCAAAAACACGTCTGACGAACAACCGAAAAGAAAGAATCCTGCTAAACAAATCACAATAAAATTACGTCTTGACATTTTGATATCCTTGTCATTATATTTTCAACCACTATGATATAACACAAGGAAATATAAAATGCAAAAAGATTTTTCATTTGTGATAAAAATTGATGATTTAAGCCAAAGTAAACATCATTATCATTTAAGCGCCGATGAGCATCAGCTTAAAGAATTGGCGGCGATTTTGAAAGTTGAAGATGTTAAATTTTTTGCGGCGGATATTGACTTGAAGCTGAGCCGAAAAATACATCGGCTTGATGCAGAAGGAAAAGTTACGGCACTTTTAGAGTTAAAAAGCGTTATTTCGCTCGAAAATTTTGAAAAGTTATACGAAGTACCTTTCAAATACTATTACGATACATCAATGAGTTATCAGGATTTAAGAGATTTAGATTTAAGTATAGATGACGAAGCTCCCGAAATCATTGAAGACGGGCAAATCGATTTGGGGCAAATTGCCATTGAGCAATTGGCACTTGTGATGGAAGATTATCCGCGTCTTGACGGTGAGCGCTGTGATTTTGTTTCAGAATTTGATGAAGAAACAACCAAGCGCGCCAATCCGTTTGCGGTGCTGGGTAAGCTCAAAAAATAATCAGCGGTATTTAATTGAAACGCGGTTTTTGTTACCTGTGACTTTTTGTGCCTCATCAATCGTGTAAATGCGCTTTTTGTTATAATTTCCTTTATTCATATCACTTAAACTATTATACCATTTTCCGTTTGCATAAAATTTATCACCATCAGGAGTGTAAATTGCAAGCGTTGATTTTTCTTTAATCGGATGATATATCCCATTTTCCCAAAATTCACCTTGATTGAAATATTCTTCACATTTTAGGTGGCTTGCTTCAGAACAATAAACATGATCAACATCACTTAAAGCATAAATACTTAGTCCTTGAAAATAAGTACTGTCATCATTCGGATCCCCTTCATCATTTAAGAATATTGTATCAGATAAAGTTATTGAGTTAATGCCTGAAAGATTAAAAGCGTTATCACCAATGATTTTGACACTTTGAGGGATGTCAATGTTTGTTAAATTCGGAATATTATTAAAAGCTCCTCCACCGATTTTTTGTAGGTTTGATCCTTCTTGGAAAGCAACATTTGTTAAAGCGGAAGTAGATTGAAAAGCCGCTTCATTGACAGATTCAACAGAAGCTGGAATGGTTATATTTGTTAATCCTGTACCGTAGAAAGCGTATTGACCGATAGATTTGATACCTTCAGATATTTCGACACTTTCAATATTATTTCCCCAAGGGCGTTGAATGGCCTGCTGATCTTGCCATGCGTACTTTTGACTGATATAAAAATTTGCCATATTTCCGTCACCGATGATGGAGAGTTTTTTTGTGTTGGCATCTAAACGGGCAGTGCAATTATCAGAGACTGTTTTTCCACAATCCCAACAATTATTCCCTAAATCATCGCCACACGTATTGGCGGCAAAAGTATTAAAACTTAAGATTAAACAAAAAATAAAAACTGACTTTTTCATAATTTTTCTCCTTTATTTGCAAAAAATGCGCTTATGTTAAGCGGCGGGGAGTAAAAGAATCATACCATAGAAAATGACTTCGATGACCTTTAGATAAAACCTTGTACATTCGTCACCGACTCCCCAACCAAATGCCGGGGATAAAAATGCTATTTAAAATAAAAATAGCACCGAAAAGCAGTGTTATCCTCCACTGTCTATGGTAAAAAAAGCTCTTTTAAAGCCCCGTGTCTTATTAAGGCACTCGGTAAAAGGACCATCCTTAAACCTATTCTTATTTAAGCATATTTAAAATTAAATGTCAAATAAAAAAAAGATTAAGGGCTTGAAAAATAAAAAATCGGGCATAT
>CACXFX010000099.1 GCA_902767055.1 uncultured Pseudomonadota bacterium | reverse complement strand
TTATTGTGACACATCAAATGAAAATTGCCGCAGTCTTTTAAGTGACGAGCAAATCGGCTCCAAAATTAAGTTTTATGAAAAATTCGGCGATCAATATCTTTTTGAGGGCAAATTTTATACCTCGCTTAACGACATTGCCGACCGCAAGTACGATAGAAAGCGCATTTATACCATCGATGAAGCCAATACCGTCACCGGTCCCATTAACCGCATCTCAATCAAATATCGCTAAAAACTCAAAACGGCGGAGCAACACCCTCCGCCGTTTTTAACAATTACACCCTAAAGTCTAATTCATCGCCTTTTTGAGTGATATGCACCGTCTGCCCGTCTTTGATTTTTCCTTCCAATATCATCATCGAAAGCGGATTTGTCAGCATCTGTTCAATCAGACGTTTTAACGGCCTTGCACCAAAGTCTTTGTCATAACCGATTTCTGCCAACAGAGCTTTGGCATCATCTTTAACATCAAGTGTGATATGCCGTGCATCAAGGCGTTTTTGCACTCTTTCAAGCTGAATATCGACAATCGCCTTTATCTCGTCTTTGCCTAAAGAATGAAAAATAATCACCTCATCCAAACGGTTGATAAATTCGGGCTTAAAGAACGATTTCAGCATTTCGCGCAAATCTTTGACATCCTGTCCTGTTCCCAAATTTGAAGTCATAATCAAAAACGTGTTCTTAAAATCGACCGTACGTCCCTGCCCGTCTGTCAAGCGCCCGTCATCCAAAACCTGAAGCAACACATTAAAAACGTCGGGATGCGCTTTTTCAACCTCATCAAACAAAATCACCTGATAAGGCCGGCGACGCACCGCCTCGGTCAACACGCCGCCCTCGTCATAACCGACGTATCCCGGAGGCGCACCGATCAAACGTGCCACCGCATGTTTTTCCATATATTCGGACATATCTATACGTAAAATCGCCGATTCATCATCAAACAAAAACTCGGCCAAAGCTTTGGCAAGCTCCGTTTTACCGACACCCGTCGGACCCAAAAACAAAAACGAACCGATCGGTTTATTTGCATCCGACAGTCCGGCACGCGAACGACGCACCGCGTTTGAAACGGCCACAATTGCTTCTTTTTGCCCGACGACACGCCGACTTAAATTTTCTTCCATTTTCAAGAGCTTTTCTTTTTCGCCCTGCATCAATTTATCAACAGGAATGCCTGTCCATTTTGAAACGATTTTTGCAATCGTATCCGGCGTAACCGTCTCAAAACTTGTTTCTTCGGCAGCTTGTTTTGTCAGCTCTTTTAATTTTTGTTCCAATTCCGGAATCTGTTTATACTGCAAACGCCCCGCCTCTTCATAGCGCCCTTCTCTTAAAGCTTTTTCGGCCAATGTCCTGGCTTTATCAAGCTCTTCTCTGACAGAGCTTGTTTCTTTTAAGGCATTTTTATGCGCATTCCATTTGGCATTTTCGGCCACGGATTTTTCTTCCAGAGCTGAGATTTGTTCCTCAATTTTATGCAAACGCTCGATTGATGCATCATCTGTTTCTTTTTTTAAGGCCTCTCTTTCGATTTTAAGTTGTAAAAGACGCCTGTCAAGCTCATCTAATTTTTCGGGCTTGGAATCTAAGGCCATTTTAAGCATTGAAGCAGCTTCATCCATCAAATCAATGGCTTTATCAGGCAAAAAACGGTCGGAAATATAGCGATTTGACATCACTGCCGCACTGACGATTGCCGCATCTGAAATCCTGACCCCGTGGTGAAGTTCATACTTTTCTTTAATACCGCGCAAAATCGAGATTGTATCATCAACGCTCGGCTCGCCGATATAAACCGGCTGAAAACGACGCGCAAAAGCCGCATCTTTTTCAATGTATTTTTGGTATTCCTTTAAGGTCGTCGCGCCGATACAGTGCAATTCACCCCGAGCCAAAGCCGGTTTTAACAGGTTTGAGGCATCCATCGAACCTTCGCTTGCGCCGGCACCGACAACGGTGTGCATTTCATCAATAAACAAAATGACCTGACCTGCGGCATGTGCTACCTCTTCCAAAACAGCTTTCAAACGCTCTTCAAATTCGCCGCGATATTTTGCTCCGGCGATTAAAGCACCCATATCAAGCGCCATCAAACGTTTGTGTTTTAAGGTTTCCGGCACATCACCATTGACAATTCGAAGTGCCAAACCTTCGACAATCGCCGTTTTACCGACACCCGGCTCACCGATCAAAATCGGATTGTTTTTGGTACGCCGCGACAAAACCTGAATCGTATGACGAATTTCTTCATCACGCCCGATGACCGGATCAAGTTTGCCCTCTTTAGCACGCTCGGTATAATCGGTTGCAAACTTTTTTAGGGCATCCATCGTATCCTCGGCATTTGCACACTGTGCCGTACGTCCTTGACGCATATTGTTAATGACCTCATTTAACCTTTTTTGATCGACCCCATAAGAGCTAATTGCCAAAAGCGCTTGCAACAACCGCTCAACCGTGATAAACGAATCACCTGCTTTTGTGGCCAAATTTTCGGCTAAATCAAGCATTTTCACAAAATTTTGCGACACCGAAAGTTGTACGCTTGCCCCTTCAACTTTAGGCAACTTTTCAATATCTTTTTCAAGCTCCGCGCGAACTTTATTGACATCAGCACCGGCCTCATGTAACAAGTTTGAAGCCAAACCTTGCCTATCGTCCAAAAGCACTTTAAGCAAATGCTCGGGGGATAAAAACTGATTAGAATTTCGAGAGGCAAAACCTTGAGCCGCCTCAATAAAACCCTTTGATCTGTCCGTTAATTTTTCCATATTCATTTTATTTTCCTTTCATACTTTTTGATATAGGAATTTTACTTTTCAAAAGCAAGAGTTTAATTTTTTATCAAAACCGATTGACGAAAGTATAATATTGGGGTATCTTTTCGTAAGTAAAAAACAACGGAGAATAAAATAAATGACTTCCGTCAGCAGAATTGTGCGTAAATCCGAAGCATCACTTTTTTGGTATTTTCGTGCATTGCCGAAAGCCAAACGCGAGGCGATATACACGCTTTGCGCCTTTTGTTTTCATATCGAGCAAATTGTTGCCGGCAATTTAGATGACGCAAAAAAACAAGATTTACTCAAAGCATGGCAAATCGAGCTTGACAACATTTATGATAAAAAAGTTCCCGAAACGGCTATCGGGCGCAAAATTTACAAAAACTGCATGCGTTTTAAGATTAAAAAGAAAGACTTTGCCGCCATTTTAGATGCTGCATTGCTTGATTTTCCGACCCCGCTTCAAGCCCCGTCGCAAAAAGTTTTTGATGCTTATTGCACCGGCTCATCCGTTGCGCCGATTTATATTATGCTTCTGATTATGGGCGAATTAAAAGAAGCCTCGATGCGCACCCTTTCACAAAATCTGGGCAAAGCGATTGAACTGACAAATATCTTGCGCAACATCAAAGATGATGCTTTAGATGGGCATCTTTATATCCCGCGTGAACTTTTGCAAGAATACGCTATCAATCAAACCGATCCGATGAGCGTTGTCACACATAAAAATCTGCCACCTGTTCGTGAAAAGCTTGCTATAGAAGCTTCAAAATGCTTTGATAAAGCGCACAAACTGATTTTTTCATCGGACAAAAAAAGCACACGAATTTTGCGTTTTATTTTTCATATTTATCACCGCTATTTTGAAATTATGCAACATCGCGGTTTTGAAATTATTTCGCCAAAACCTAAAATTAAACGTCTTGATAAAATCGCCATTGCTTTTAATTCGATTTTTGACAGGTATTAATTTTTTTCTTGTGATAAACTTTTTCAAAACACTTTATAATCATACGATATTTTATATGCTTTCCTCATGTTTAATTTTAGGAAAGGCTTTATCTGATGAATAAATCATTTTTACCCCTCATTGCAACCGCATTGTTATTTTCGCATTCGGCGCAATCGGCCGAAGCCGAAGATGCCGCTTTAAGTGCAAGCAGCTTAACCGCCAATTTAAAACGAATCGCTTTGCAATACAATCAAAATTCCGTCACCAACAAAGATGACGACAACTATCCGGGCAGTTATACCTCCGATGAACAGGAAGTTTTCACAGGCGTTTTTGACGGCAATATCGAATATTCGACCGACAACCTTGTCTGGCTCAACAGCTTGTTTATGGAATACGGAAAGAGCAAATCGACCGAAAACGGCGAAACAACCAAGAGCGAAAATGCCGATAAAATTTTACTGACCACCGATTATATGCACAAACTCTGGAAATTGGAAGAAGGCTTTGTCGGCCCGTTTGCAAGCCTCGGTTACCAAACGGAATTTACGACATTCAAAGGCGAAGACGGTGAGAATTATCGCACTAAAATTCTGCGCGGTAAAACAGGTTTCAAACTCTATGAAGGCCAATATTTCAAACAGCTCTACATTGCCGCGGTTGAAGAAGCCGATTTTACCTATGGCAATACAAATATGAAAACCGCCGGCGAAGTCGGATATGAGTTTGAATACGAAATCAGAGAAGATATGAAATTTATCTCAAACGGTTTTTGGCGTCAGTATTTTGTGTATGATACCTATCGTAACACCGATTTCAAATATGAGGCAGAAACAAACAACCGCTTGGATGTCGCGATTTTGGGCGGCTTGTCTTTTGCCCCGTTCGTCAATTATAAATTGGCTAAAACAAGAGGGGCAAAAAAGAACCGCAGCAACACGACGGTCGGCTTGTCACTCGGATATCAGACAGACTATAAATTCTGGTAAATATGAAAACCTTAAAAAAACACCTTTCCGATATTTTTATCCGAAAGGTGTTTTTTTATTTGACATTTAGTTATAAATATGGTGTAATAGTCCTCAGATAAGGGAAAATTTTTCTTTATCAAGTGCTTTGATAAAGCGCGAGGCTTTAACGAGCTTTTTAGTATACGCAGTGATGGATAACACTGTCATTTTGGTGTTATTTTTGTTTTTAAATAACACGATTATCCCCGAAATTTGTCGGGGAACTGATGGCGAATGTACAGGGCTTAAAACCTAAAGGCTATCGGAGTCATTTCGTATACTATGATTCGTTAATTCCCCGACCGCACTTTAAAAGGCGCGGCTTTGTCATTCCGCACTCTTCTTGGCGATGCCTTTAGGCAAAAAAGCATAAGTCTTTTTAGACAAGAGAGGGCAAGGAATCCAAAAAAATTTATCTAAACCTTTTTTAGGAGAAAACATATGAAAAGATATATCTTAATTTTCGGCTTAAGTTTAGCGTTTAATGTAAATGCCGAAATTGTGACTGGTGAAAAATGTGGCGATAATTGTACGTGGACTTTTAATACGGACACAAAAGAACTAATCATTTCAGGAACAGGTGAAATGTCGAGTTTTGGGGCTATTGATCCTGAAAACAATGGTGGCTGGCGAACCAATGCCCCTTGGGGAACTTATGCCCATCAAATTTCAAAAATCCGTGTTCAGGAAGGCATAACATCTCTGGGTTCATATGCTTTTTATAACGCAACCGCTCAAAGCGTTGAATTGCCCTCAACTTTAACAAGTCTGGGCGTCACTTGCACTTTTCAAGGTGCGCGGCAATTAAAAGATATCAATATTCCCCAAGGGGTTACAATTATTCCAGATAGTGTTTTTAATTCAACAAACAACCTGACTTCTATTGTTCTTCCAGATTCTGTGACAACACTTGAATATGGCGCCTTTAATAAAGACTCTGAATGTACAAACCCTCTTGAGATTATCATATCAGACCATGTCACATCGGTTGATGAGCAGGCATTTAGGCTGATACAAAATTTAACGATATACTGCACAGGTGATATTAATGTTTGTAAAGCAAATGTCGGTGAAAATTTTGCAGATAAAGTCAAACAAGCCTCAAAAAAACAAATCAACGGCGTGACTTATGTTTATGATAGCAAAGGCAAACTTGTGACAACCTCCGGCCATCGAACGGAAAAGCGTATCTATACCATCGATGAAGCCAATCGTGTCGCCGGCACCAGAAATCGTATCTCTATCAAATATCGCTGATTTTTATCTGTGCATAACTTTGTGAACAACGATTCCTGATACTTGCGAATCTCTAAAAGTTAATTAATAGTTAACAAAAAGCATTAAGGATTCGCTCTAAAATGGATTTTGAACCGGATTATGTCACTTTAACAACGGATAATATCGAGATTTCCGCCTGTCAGGCATTGCTTGAAGACGATACGGATTTTTGCGGTTATTATCTTAAAATCGAAAACAATTCCGATGCTCCGATTTGCCTTTTGGGCAAAGATTTTAACTTGACCGATGACAAAGGCAACACTTCTGCTTTTGACCATACTTTCAATGGCGAAATTTTAGAATTAAATCCCGGCGAATATTTTGAATTTGAAGATATGATGCCGATAAAAACATCATCAGCCGTCCTTTACGGCACTTGCCGAATCATTAAATCAAACCTGACTCAAGACATTAAAATTCCGGCATTGCAACTTTTTTCAAACAAACCGTCTTCACTTGTTTTGAACTAGATTTGAAACCTCTTCAATCAAATCTTCCAACACGGCATCCGGCGTTTTTGAAAAATCAATCGATATATTTTTTTTAATCATTGTACAGTTTTGCCCTTGAGGCGAATACAAACAAAACGGCGTTTGAAAATACGCCCCGTAAAGCATCGAATCATCTATATGGACATCAATTTTATTGTCAAAACAAAATTTGGCTTTGGCTCTGTTCCATATTTCGTTTTCCACAAAAAAAGAACCGTCTTCATAAAAAGTGACCATATTCCTCTCAGAAAAATAGTCAAGGAGTGAAAAAATACCATTATAAGATATATCGTGTTCTTTCAAATAAGCTTCGACATCTTTTCTTGCCCCGCCGCTGACCACAAAAATTTCAACTCTTTTTTTGACAGCCTCTTTTGTAAAAGCTGCAAAAAATATGGGATCTCTATTGATAACGCCATGATAATCAATACCGATTTTCATTTACCTCAAGGCTCCGATGAAAACAAATCTTTAACAGAATTCGGACTTAACAGCGACAAAGGATTAATTTCGATTTTCGGATCATCAATTGTATCCGTTATGCTGTAATCGGCAGCAAACACCGTTCCGTCTTTTCCGACAAGCATTTTACCCAAAAGAGGAATTTTACCGACCATTGAATTTAGGCTGTAAGCCGGTGAAATCACACCTCTGATATCGATATTTTCACTCAATCGATTGACACTGCCCGTCGCCGTCAAACCGATAACATTGCCAAACATTTTGGCATCATTGATTTTAAGCGTTTTATTTTGATACGTAAACGGCGCATCAAAATGCGAAAAAACAAGCCCGTCCCCTTTTAACAAATCGAGCATTCCGCTAAACGATGCCACCGTCAAAAGTTTGGCCAAAAGCGGGGTGTTGGTGATCTTAAAATCGCGTATTTTGGCATGACCGATAAATTTTTTATACTTATCACGTCTGGCTTCTATTTTAAGATTTCCGCCGTTCATATTTTCATAAAGCCTCAAAACACGCAATGTACTGCCTGCATTATTGCTCTCAATTGTCAAAAAGTGCTCTCCGTTCGGACGCGGCATATATTCCAAATTAAACATAATGGATTTATCCGTACCATAGTTTCCGATGAGATGAACTTCTTCAAAACCGATACCGTTTTTAATTATGGCACTGCCCGCAAAATTTTTAATCGGTGTTTCAGGATTGGTCCACAAATTTCCGACAGCCACAAAAATATCCGTATCCGGCATTGTTTCAAGCCCGTCATCATCATTACCCACGGTTTGAGTTTTTGATTTTTCCTTTTGAGCTTCTTCATTTCGGGCGAACAATTCCGTTAAATCATAACTGTTACCGCTGACATTTAACTTAATATGTTTTTTAGGTGCATTTAAAAACTCAATTTTTGCCGCCGCCGATGTTTTCGGCCCTTCAATTTTTGAAATATCAATCGTTTTAATCTCACCTTTTGCATCAAGGGCAACATTACCTTGAATATTAAAATTATCGCGCTTTAACTCAAAAAACGGCACGCTTACCGGCTTTGCATTTTTCAAATCAAGTTTTGCTTTAATCTGCCCGTCTTCATCAGCATTTTTTTGAAATCCCAAAAAACCGTAATCAATTGCCATATGCCTTAAATCGGCAATAATATCTATTTTTGTTTGGTTATCATTTGAGATTAAATCGGCATTAACAAAAGCGTACCCCGTCACATAAGGTGCCTCTAAAAGCGCATGATAAACCCCAAGCTTTTTAGCCACATTATCATCGTAGGTAAAAGCAAAATGCCCTTTGCCTTGCGGGCTTTCTGCCCCAAAAACAAGCATATAATCAAATTGAACGGGAATCTCGTCAAACAAAGCATGGCCATTGGCACTCAACCCTTTTTCGGTAATTTTCAGATCAACTTTTGACGATTTCAAATCTTTACCGTCAAAAACGTCTTTAAATATGACATCACGCAAAACAGCCGTCGTTTTTACTTTGATATCTTCGGGCTTTAAATCCTGATAAAGCTCAAAATTCAAATTTAAATCGACATTAACATCACCCTCTAGCATATTCCCATTAAGTCCTAAATCTTTAGCAAACTCAAGCGGCTCATGATCGATATAGGCCAACGCATCTTTAATTGAAGTATCCCCTTTGATTGTGATATCGATAAAATTATTGTATTTATCCAAATCATATATTTTAACACGCCCGCTGTCGAGCAAAATACCGTCCGAAACACCCTTATCAAGAATAATATCAATCACGCCGATATCAAAATAAGCTTGTCCGTAAACATTTGTTACTTCCGGCATACCTTCCAAATAATAAACCGTTCCGTCATCAAGATCGGCTTTTCCGTTTAGGCGCATAAGCGTTACGGCTTTGAGGTCCTTATCATAAGCCCATTCAAAACCAAATGCCGCATTTTGATAAGTCCCGCCATAAAGATTTTCTTTACACCACAGCCAAGCCGGTTCGCCATAATACCTCGGCCAAAATTTTGCCAAATCGTCCATTGCCAATTTTTCGGCTTTTGCCTGAAGTATCAGCTTAAAATCCTCTAATGATTTTTCCAAAAAATATTTTTTGTACCCTTCAAGGGATACATCAAGCTCAACTTGCTGTCCCCCCGTTTTCAAGACGGTTTTATTTAAGATGACGTGATCAAGACCGCCTTTGATTTCACCGCTTAATTCAAATGAATCTATTTTATAATCAAAATGAGCATTATCTTCAAAAACAACTTTTCCTTCTGTTCCTTTAAAATTAAAATCCGTTTGCTCAAAAGCCGCATCAATATGATCGGTTAAATCCTCAGGATTTTCGATGATTTTTGCAAAATCGATACGCGATTTAATTTCACCTTCAAGAGGAATGTCGATACTTGAAATACCGCCGCCGATTTGCTTTATAAAATCCGAAATAACGACATCTGCAAACTTAACATCAAGTATAATATCCTTTTTAACAAAATCATATCTTGCGCTCGAAGAAAGTGTTGCCATCCGCTCATCTAAATCGACGACCCCGTTTGCCGACAATTTCAAACTTGTCAGCGCACGTTCAAAGCTCAAATTGGCATTTGAAAATTGCCATTTTTTTCCCAAATCCACTTCATGAAATTCAATCGAGGCGTTTTGAATATCAATCTCGTTGATAAAGCTTTCGGGATAAAGCTTGTCTTTTGAGTGAAAACGCTCCAAAAAGCCATTAAACCAATCGGTATAATATTCTATTTTTTTACGGTTAATTTCATTTTCTTTATTCTTTTCAACACCGTAAGTCGTAAAAATCGAAACCTCAGGATTTTTAATCAAAATACTGCTCGGCGCAATCATACCTTGTAAAAGCGCACGAATACTAAATGATAAAAAAAGCTTTTTAGTCTTGACGGATACCGTATCGTCATTTTTTTTCAACACCACATTTTTAGCAATAATTTTAACCGGCTGGATCGAATGCACAAGCTCGATATTGACTTCTCCGATATCAACCGTATATTCGTTTTGCCCTGAATGCAAAGCCTCAATAATATATGGTTTTAAGAATGGTACCCCGATCGGTCCCTGATACAACTTCCACAAAAAAACGGCAAGTGCCAACAAAAACGTCACACCGAGATAATCTAAAATTTTGCGGATGTAATAACTTTTTTTCATCAACCTGCTACCCTTTTTTGCCCGAGATAGGCCAAATATCCCGATAAAAACAAGTCAATATCGCCATCCAATACGGCTCTGTCGTCAGAGGTTTCCACCCCTGTTCTTAAATCTTTAACAAGCCGATAAGGTTGCAAAACATAAGATCTGATTTGATATCCCCAACCGTTATCGCCCATGTTATCGCGTTTTTCTTTTTGTTCATCCGAACGCTTTTGAAGCTCTTTTTCATAAAGACGGGCTTTAAGCATTTTCCATGCCGCATCACGGTTCTGAAATTGTGAACGCTGACTCTGGCTTTGCACCACAATACCTGTCGGCATATGCGTAATACGAACGGCAGAATCGGTTTTATTGATGTGCTGCCCGCCGGCACCCGAAGCACGATAAGTGTCGATGCGACAATCTTTTTCATTAATCTCGATATCAATATCATCATCCACCACGGGATAAACATCAACCGAGGCAAAACTTGTGTGCCGCCTTGCATTGCTGTCAAAAGGCGAAATACGTACCAACCGATGCACACCGCTTTCAGATTTGAGCCACCCGTAAGCATTATAACCGCTGATTTTGATTGTCACGGATTTTAAGCCCGCCACATCACCTTCGGTTTCTTCTTCATACTCTACTTTATAATCATGTTTTTCTGCCCAGCGCACATACATACGAAGCAACATCTCGGCCCAATCCTGAGCCTCGGTGCCGCCGCTGCCGGCATGAATTTCAAGATAAGCATCATTTTTATCGGCTTCACCCGAAAGCAAAGCCTCTAATTTTTGCTTTTCAGCCTCAGATTCAAGCTTTTCAAAATCAGCCAAAAGCTCAGCGGACATATCGTCATCTTTTTCATAAAGCTCAGCCATTTCAAGATTATCTTCAAAAGATTTGACCATCTTTTGATAACCGTCAAGAGCCTCCTCGAGATGATTTTTTTCACTCATCAGCTTTTGCGCACGTTCGGGATTGTCCCACAACCCCGTTTGCTGACTTAAAGCCTGCAATTCTTCCAGGCGCATACAGGCATTGTCATAGTCAAAGAAACCTCCTCAGCAGCTCAAGCGTCTGCCTGATTTGACAAGAGATATTTTCAATTTCCGCGCGCATCGTTGTTTTTCCTTTTAATATTCACCGCCAAGCTGAAGACCGCTGTCATTTTCGGTATCTAATATAACCTCATTTTCACCATAACCAATGGTCCTCTGCTTTGTATTATCAAAATTATAATCAGGTTTAATCGCCTCCACGATGACCGTTTCATCCGACGGCTTTGAAAGTTTACCGGTTTGAGGATTTATCCTGACAAGCTTGATACCTTTGGGCATTCTGAAATTTGCATCCGGCACGTCTTTTAGGGCATTTTGCATAAAATCATAAAAAATCGGCAAAGCGGCAGAAGCACCCGTTTCAATACGCCCCAAACTGACGGGCTCATCATATCCGACATAAACACCGGCCACCAAATCGGGCGAAAAACCGATAAACCATGCATCTTTATTTTCATTTGTCGTACCTGTTTTTCCGGCCAAATGACGATTAAGCGCCCTTAGCCTTGCACCGGTTCCTCTGATTGTCACCCCTTCTAAAATCGAAATCATTTGATAGGCCGAGAGTTCATCAATAATTTGCTCGCGCAAATCGGGTTTAAAAGGCGGATTTTGATTTTCAAAATGGCTCGGATTACAATCTTTGCAATCATAAGTGTCATGTTTGTAAATCGTTTTCCCCGTGCGGTCTTGAATGCGCTCGATTAAATACGGTGTTACTTTCTTTCCGCCGCCCGCAATAATCGCATAAGCCGCCGTCATATCCAAAACGCGTGCCGCCGCCGCACCTAAAGAAGATGACAAATATTGCGGCAAATTGTCATTGATACCGACGCGCTTTGTCATTTCGGCAACTTTATCCATACCGATATCCTGAGCCAAGCGAACGGTCATCAAGTTTTTGGATTGTTCGATACCTTGACGAAGCGTCATTAAACCGTAGAATTTTTTGGAATAGTTAACCGGCTTCCACTTCGGCAACCCGGCACCTTGGTCCAAAACAAACGGCGCATCCAAAATCAAATCGTTTGGCGAATAGCCCATTTCAAGCGCCGTTAAATAAACAAACGGTTTAAATGACGAACCTGTTTGACGATAGGCTTGCGTCGCACGATTAAATTGCGATTTTTCAAACGAAAAACCGCCGACAAGCGCCAAAACCTTGCCCGTATTCGGGTCAATCACGGCCATACCGCCCTCAACATCCGGAATTTGCCTCAACCCATAAGCGTCGGCTTCTTCACGTTTTTCGACATAAATCACATCTCCCGGTTTCAAAACGGTTGAAACATCACTTGGTGTTGCCCCGACATATTTATTTTTGAGTGCCGGCTTTGCCCATGCAATGTCTTTTAAGTGTATTTTTCCTTTTGCTGCGTTTTCAAGTTCAATATCGGCAAATTCTTTTTGCACATTCAACACAACCGCTTTTTGCCATGAAGGCTCAGCTCCCTTTGTCAAAGCCGTATTTTTTAAGGTTTGCCGATAATTTTCATCCAAAGCGATATTTTTTTCAGCCCCGCGCCAACCATGACGCAAATCATATTCCATCAAACCTTTTCTGAAAGCCTTGGTCGCGATTTCCTGGATTTTCGGATCAATCGTTGTCCTGACGATTAAACCACCCTCATATAAGGCTTCTTCGCCCAAGTTGTGTACAATTGCGCGGCGCACTTCTTCACTGTAATATTCCGCATTTTTCAAAAATCCGCTTTGCCGTTCGACTGTTTTTAAGGGCTTTTTTTGCGCCTCTGAAGCCTCATCTTGAGTGATATAACCATCTTCTGCCATGCGGGCAATCACCCAGTTTCGCCGTGCAACAGCTGCATCATGCTTTTTAATCGGGTGATAATTATTCGGCCCTTTGGGAAGCGCCGCCAAATAAGCAATTTCTTCAATCTCAAGCTCGTCTAGAGCTTTGTCAAAATAGTTGAGTGCCGCAGCCGCCACACCATAAGCGCGGTTGCCGAGATAAATCTGATTTAAATAAAGCTCCAAAACATGGTCTTTGGTAAAAGCCTTATTCATACGATTGGCAAGCATCGCCTCTTTGATTTTTCGGATATACGACACCTCGGATGAAAGAAAAAAGTTCTTGGCAACCTGTTGAGTGATGGTCGATGCACCGGCAGGCCGTCTTCCTTTGCCGATATTTTTCAAATTGTTCAAAACCGCACGAACAATACCCGTATAATCAATCCCCGCATGCGTGTAAAAATGTTTATCCTCAGCGGCGATAAAAGCATTTTTGACCAGATCCGGAATTTTATCAATCGGCACGAATATGCGCTTTTCGGCCGCATATTCCATCAAAAGCTGACCGTCACCGGCAAAAAGACGCGTCGTGACCGGCGGCTCATATTTTGCAAGTTGCATATAATCGGGCAAATCATCGCTGATTTTTTTCAAAAAAATCGTCACGGCAATCAAAACAATCGCCATAAAAAACAAGCCGGCACTGATAATCGCGGAAAAAAACTTAAACATCGTTACTCTGTCAATTTTTAAACTTGCCCTAACATACAAAAAAAATATCAAAAAATCAAACGGTTTTTTGATATTTTTATTCAAAAAAGAAATAAGATTTTATCTGTACTTAATCCTAACCGTATTACCGCTCGGCTTAGCCACAAGATTTGCCTCGTCAATGGTATAAATGCGTTTTTTAATATTATTCTTAAAGGCAATATCATTCAGCTTCTTGTAAAATTTGCCATCAATATAATAAGTATCGCCATATTTTTCATATAATTGAATTTTAGAAGCAAATTCATCAATATTTTTTAAAGCCAAACATGAAGTATTCGTACTCGCACAATAAATTTTTTGAACATCTGTTGTTCCACTTTCTGATAAAAAAGCCAGAGATGATATTTCTGTATTTTCCGGAATTACGATGTCTATTGGACTTCTTATATATAAACTTCTATAATCTATTTGCGTCAGACTCTCAGGTAGAGAAAGATTGGAAAATTTTGTTGCATAAAACGCATAACCTCCTAATTTAATTAAACCGGATGGTAATTTGATATCTGCTAAACTTGCACACCAATTACAAGCTTCCTTACCTATTTTTTTAATACTTTCAGGCAACTGAAGATCATTGACGTAAATCATATCTTCAAAAGCACGAGCGCCTATTGATGTTATTCCATCACCGACAATAATTTTTGTAATTGATATGTCGCCACCATTTTTTTTCCATGGTGACATATTATCACCATCTCTTTCATAATCTTGCATATCGCCAACACCTTCTATGCGTAACTCTTGTGTGGTATTTCCATTTTTATCTACGATATTTGAAACAGACCAAGTGAAACCGTCATCTGTCGTTCCGCAAGCAACAATACCATCTGAACAATTTTGGGCATTAGCCTCATTTGCTATTAAATGCAAAATTATACCTAATATAAAGAACCACTTTTTCATATTTTTTTCCTAAATATTCATCATCAAAAAAACCACTCTTTCGAGCGG
>CACXFX010000098.1 GCA_902767055.1 uncultured Pseudomonadota bacterium | reverse complement strand
TTGTACGTGAGAAAATATCATTGATACTTTTATTAATCAAATCATATTGGCTCATCTTTTTATATTTACGCAAGTTTTCCCTGATTCGGTCATAGTTGACAACCGTATCGTTGATTGAATAACCGGCCAACGTCAAAATCGCTGCCACGGTCGTTAAGCTGATGTCAAAATCAAACAACGATAAACATCCGACCGTAACAATAATGTCGTGGAAAAGTCCTAACAATGCACCGATGGCAAACTGCCATTCAAATCTAAACCAGACATAAGCGCAAATCGCAAAGATTGCAATGATAGATGAAATGACACCGGCACGTTTAAGCTCATCACCCACTTGCGGACCGACCGACTCGACACGGCGATATTCGTAAGCATTGCCCAATATCTCTTTGATTTTTACAATGGCGATTCGCTGGCTCTCTTCATTGGCGTTGTCCGCCTGAGCACGGATTGAAAGTTCATTTCCTTCTTCACCGATGCTTTGAAGCTTGAGCTCATCCAAATCCAAAACGGATAATTTTTGCCTGATTTCTTCCACATTGATTTTCTGGGCACTCTTAATTTCAATCAAAACGCCGCCTGAAAAATCAATGCCATAGTTAAAACCTTTGAAATACACAAGCGCAAACGATGCCAAAATCATCAAAATCGATGCGGTATATGTTAATTTACGCGGTTTCAAAAAGTCAATATTTGTGTCTTTTGTCACCCAACTGAATATTTTCATTTTAAGTATCCTTCTTTGTTATTGAATGGGTAATTTTGTCGGTTTATAGCGATTAAGCCAATAGGTAATAATCAGCCTTGTTACCGTCACGGATGTAAACATTGAGGTTGCAATACCGATGGCAAGCGTGACGGCAAAACCTCTGACCGGACCTGTACCGAACCAGAACAATACAGCAGCGGCAACAAGCGTTGTTAAGTTTGAGTCGACAATCGTTGCCCAAGCTTCCGTAAAGCCTGCATCAGCCGCATCGCGTGGTGTGCGTCCTGTTTTAACCTCTTCACGCATACGTTCAAAAATTAAAACATTGGCATCAACCGCCATACCGATGGTCAAAATGATACCAGCAATACCCGGCAATGTTAATGTTGTACCGATAAAACTCATGGCTCCCAACATCAACACAAGGTTTGTAAACACCGTGATTGTTGTAAAAAGCCCGAACAAGCCGTAAGCCGCAATCATAAATACAACAACGGCAATCAAACCGATAATTGATGCGACAACACCGTCTTTAATCGAATCGGCACCAAGCCCCGCACCAACCGTACGTTCTTCCAAGACTTCCAACGGTGCCGGCAATGCGCCTGAACGCAACAACATGGCCAAATTATTGGCATCTTCCGAGCTGAAATTGCCTGTAATCACACCGCTTCCGCCCATAATTGCAGACTGAATCGTCGGTGCGGAAATAACCTCGTTGTCCAAAACAATGGCCAGTCTTTCACCAATGTTGTTTTTGGTTACTTCACCAAATTTACGGCCGCCCATTGTGTTAAACTTAAACGTCACAACAGCGCCGCCGTCTTGGAAAGCAACACCCGCATCAGTCAAGTTTTCACCGCCGACGACCGGCTTTCTTTGTATCACAAGCTGACCGCCCTCGGCACTGTTAATCACGCGTGAAGCATTACTGAGTTTGCCGCGCTTGGCATCTTGCGCCGTTGTGCGGCTGTCAACCAAGTGGAACGACATTTTGGCTGTTTTACCCAAAAGCGCCTTGACCTCTTCCGGATTTTGAATACCAGGCAATTGAACAACAATTCTGTCCTCGCCCTGGCTTTGAATCACCGGCTCCTTTGTTCCGAGTTCATCAATACGACGGCGTACAATCTCAATGGATTGATCGACGACTTTGTGTTTGAGCATATTTAAGGCCGCTTCGGAATATTTAATTTCGACAGTACCGTTTTCATTTGTTGAAACCTCAAGCCCGTCTTCCAATTTTTTGAAATAGCCGATGGCTTGTGTGCGTGAATTTGAGTTTTCAATTTTGACTTTAACGCTGTCTGCACCGGCTGATAAATTTTGATAGCGAATACGATGCTCACGCAAGCTTTGGCGAACGGAATCTTCCAAAAGCCCCATACGCTCGCGCAAGACTTCTTTCATATCCACTTCAAGCAAGAGGTTTGATCCGCCTTGCAAATCAAGGCCTAAACTGACCGGTTGCCACCATGCGGGAAGCTTGACCGATTTGGGCATGACGTTCGGGAGCGCAAAAAACAAACCGACCAAACAAATGCCTAAAATGATAAGCACCCTTTCTTTTGATAGTTTATACATTTTTCTTTCCTTTTGTTTTTGATTTAACTTCTTTTTTCGGCTCGACTTTGATGACTTCGCGAACCGTATAACGATGCAATTTGACTTCAACGCCTTTTGCAATTTCAGCTGTCAAATCGTCGCCTTCTGCGTTTAAAACTTTGGCATAAACGCCACCTGCAGTGATAATTTCATCACCTTTTTTTATCGCTTTTAATTCTGCTTCATGTTGTTTTAATTTTTTTTGCTGCGGACGAATCAAGAGCAAATAAAAAACTAAAAAAATCAGCAAAATTTGCAAAACATTAGCCATCACGGAAGGACCGGCTGCCAATGATGCACTATCTTGTGCCAATGCATCAGCTATAAACATTTTTTTCCTCATAAAACATTAAACTTCTTTGCAATATACAACAAAAAGTTAAGCTGGCAACAGATAAAATGCAAGTATTAAACAGTTTTTTTGTGCTTAAACACCAAAAAAGAGCCCCTTAAAAAGGAGCCCTTTTAATTTTTACTTCTAAGAATTAGTAAAATTTCCAGATAATTGTATTGGTTGCACCTTCACAATCACTGATTGCAGCTGACATCTGATAGGCATCACCCTCTTTTCTGAGAGGATCCGTACCCGCAACGCCGACACCGATAGCAGCATCAGATGTTATACTGGCCGCCGCCGTACCAGCCTTATCTGCCTTGACACCGATAAAGCCCGAACCGGCACCACTACCAAAATCAGCAGTGGCAAGCGCAATGCAAGCTTCCCTCGGCAAACCATCATAAGCTACCGTAAATGTTTTATTATCATCGCCAGCTACGATGTTGACACCGCCTTTGAACGGGTTTGTTAATGAGGTTGACCCCATCACGGCGGGAACAATACCCAAACTGACGGCCGAAGCATTATCTAAGCCTTCATAATTACCTTGTGTGCCATACATTGTGCGGATGTTTGTCACAAGCATTGTGATTTGATCCATTGTCGTGTTGAGTTTATGTTTGAACATAGCCTTTGAA
>CACXFX010000097.1 GCA_902767055.1 uncultured Pseudomonadota bacterium | reverse complement strand
TTTTAAAATAAAAAAGGGGCTTTGAAGATAAACCCCAAAGCTCCTTTCATGCTTCCAGATAATAATATCGGATTAGTAAAACTTCCAAGAAACAGAAGATACATCTTTTGTATTAGATTCTCCTCTGCAAGCAGTAATAGCCGCATTCATAGCATAAGCTGTACCTTCTGTTGAATCACCAACTTTTTTAGTTTTAGCTGTTGCAGCTGAATCACCATTGGCAGCAACCACACCGATAAAGCCGGAACCGGCGCCTGAGCCGAAGTCAGATGTTGCGAGTGCAATACAAGCTTCAATCGGAAGACCGGTATAGGTCAAGATAAATGCTGTAGAACCAGCTACTTTTGAACCAGAATCTGTTGTAGCATCTGTTGCCATAGCTTCATGAATAGTTACATCACCTTTAAATGGATTGGTTAAGCTACCCATTGCAGAACCCATCACAGCAGGAACAATGCCTAATTTGATGGCATCTTCTGCAAGGCCATAATAGTTACCTTGTGCACCATACATTGTGCGGATGTTGGTCACAAGCATTGTGATTTGGTCCATTGTTGAGTTGAGTTTGTGCTTGAACATGGCTTTTGAGTATCCTGCCAAACCACCGGCTGACAAAACACCGATAATTGCCAAGACACCAAGCATTTCAACCATTGAACGACCAGTTTGATTGTTTTTCATTTTTGTAATCCTTTATAAAATAAATTGATAATTAAACTTTTTGTTCAAGAGTGCTCGAATTCTTCCAAGCACTCTTGGATCGAAAACGAAATTGATATTAATAGAAGTACCAAGTAATTGATTTGTTTGTTCCTTGGCAAGCTGTAATAGCATCTGTCATTTGAAGAGCTTGACCCTCGCCATACTTACTTGAGCCACCAGCAATTGCTGAGCCTTCACCACCAATTGTCGTTGCCGTTTTTGTAGTTCCTACTTCAACACCAATAAAGCCGGAACCGGCACCGCTACCAAAGTCAGCTGTTGAAAGTGCAATACAAGCTTCTGAAGGTAATCCAGCATAAGTCAAAGTAAAACCTGAACCATCAATTGATCCTTTAACAGTTGCTTTAGCAATCGTAACACCGCCTTTGAATGGGTTAACTAATTTTGTTGATGTATCTCCCATCACAGCAGGAACTATACCTAATTGAATGACTCTTCCCTCTGTCAAATCAGCATAGTTTGCCTGTGACCCCCACATCGTGCGGATGTTTGTCACGAGCATTGTGATTTGATCCATTGTGGAGTTGAGTTTGTGTTTGAACATGGCTTTTGAATAACCGGCCAAACCGCCAGCTGACAAAACACCAATAATGGCGAGAACACCAAGCATCTCGACCATAGAACGACCATTTTCATTCATTTTCATTTTTGTAATCCTTTATAAACTAATTAGTTGTTAGTGGGGTTGCCCCCGGTGAAAAAGATACCTCCTCAAGTATCTTGATATTTACTCTAATCGACTTTTTTTATGAAATCAAGCTAAAAAATCGATATATGACTAAAGATATAGTTTGGTTAATGAATATTTAATAAAAAACCGCCCATTGATGAGCGGTTTTTTAATCATTTTTATATCTGCTTATTTTTCTTCTGATTTTGCAGCTGCAGCTTTTGATGTTGCAGTCAAATCGTCAGCAATACGGGCAGATTTACCACGCAATGCGCGCAAGAAATAAAGTTTTGCACGACGAACTTTACCGATACGTGCCACTTCAATCTTAGCCACATTCGGAGAATAAAGCGGAAAAACACGCTCAACACCTTCACCGAACGAAATCTTGCGAACGGTAAATGATGAGTTCAATCCGTCATTTTTACGTGCGATGCAAACACCTTCATAAATTTGGATACGTTCACGATCGCCTTCTTTGACCTTGGTATGAACTTTTAAGGTATCGCCGGCTTTAAAATCCGGAAGGTTTTTACCCTCGGTGAGCTTTTCCATTTGCTCTTTTTCTAAGTTTTTCAAAATATTCATTGGTTTTACCTTTTCTAAAAAATTTGTTATCTTATAAACCTAAACCTTTTTAAATCAAGAGATTTTTTTCAAAAGATCGGGGCGTTTTTTTTGCGTTATTTTTAATGACTGTTCTCGGCGCCATTTTTGAATGTTTGCATGGTGTCCGGAAAGTAAAATTTCAGGTACTTTCAAACCTTTCCACTCAATCGGGCGAGTGTATTGCGGATATTCCAATAACCCGTTTTCAAAGCTCTCGTCAGATGTTGATGATGCATTTCCAAGCACACCGTCCAGAAGTCTTACAACGCCGTCAAGCATAATCATCGCCGCTTGCTCACCGCCGGTTAAGATAAAATCACCGATACTGATTTCGTCCGGTTGATAAAACTCTAAAACGCGTTCATCAACACCTTCAAACCTGTTGCAAATAATCGTAAGTTCTTCCTGGCTTGCAAGTTCATGCAGTTTTGCCTGTGTTAAGGGCTTGCCTTTCGGGGTCATGTAAATCAGCTTGCCGCTTTTATGGTTTGCCTCTATCGCGGCCCCTAAAATGTCAGCACGCATCACCATTCCGGCACCGCCGCCGCAAGGTGTGTCATCGACACTGCCGTATTTGTCGGTGGCGTAATCTCGGATATTGACGGTTTCAAGCGACCATTTACCCTCATTTAAGGCTTTGCCTGTCAATGAAACAGCCAAAAACCCAGGAAATATCTCAGGATAAAGTGTCAAAACCTTAACTTTGAGCATCGTCTGCCTCTTGCTGATACGTCATTGTTTTTGAAGTGACTTTAATAAAACCGTTTTTAACATCGACAAGCGGGACATAAGCATCGTTAAACGGCAACATTTCGGTTTGTTTTGCATCATCAAACTTTATTTCCAAAATATCGCCGGCGCCGAAGTTGTAAACCCCGACAATCTTGCCGATTTGAGTGTCTGTTTTATTGTCCAAAACTTTTAATCCCTCAAGATCCGTCAGGTAAAAAGTATCCTTTTCTAAATCCGGCAATCTGTCGCGAGAAATAAAAAGCTCTGTACCGATAAGGCTTTCAGAATCATTTCTGGTATCAATATCTTTGATTTTGACACGCAAAAGCTCTTTTGCAAAGCCCTTAAAAGTCAGATCAAAAAAACGGGTTTTGTCTTTGTTTGAAAGCTTGCCGTACGCGCAAACATCTTTAGGGTTTGAAGTAAAGCTTTTAACCTTGACTTCTCCCTTAATGCCGTGCGCAGCAACAATTTTTCCCAAACAAATCAAATCTGACATTTTTTTGCCTTAAAAATAACGACTCGAATAAAAAAACTATTCAGCAGATTCTGCTACAGCCTGCTCAGCAGCTTCGGCTTCAGCCTTAGCGGCAGCGGCGGCAGCTTCAGCCTCAGCTTTAGCGGCGGCAGCGGCTTCGGCAGCAGCTTTTGCTTTTTCCTCTTTTTCTTTAATGCGTTCCAGAGTCTTTGCACGCGGTGCTGACTTCTTGGGCTGCTCATGAATAACGGGAGCCTTGCAAAGACCTAAATTTGCAAACAATTTTTGCAATCTTTCGGTCGGTTGAGCACCTTTTTGGATCCATGCCAAAACTTTTTCACTGTCTACAACCAAGCGTTCAGCGTGATCTTTCGGCAAAAGCGGATTGTATGTGCCTAATTTTTCGATAAAGCGGCCATCGCGCGGTGCACGCTGATCTGCGGCAACAATGCGATAAAACGGACGTTTTTTTGAACCGCCTCTTGATAATCTGATACGAACTGCCATTTTATTTTTCCTTTCTTAAAGTTAAATTGTTAAAAGTTTTAAGCCTTATGGCAAAGTCCTAAAACCGTTTGTTGTTTATGCTTCCGAACGGAAAATTTCCCATCGGAGAGCGTTTCATCATTTGAGCAAATCCTTTGATACCGCCGAATTTGCCCATTTGTTTGACCATTGAAGCCATTTGCTCATACGATTTTAAGAGCTTGTTGACCTCACTTACTTCTGTACCCGAACCGCTCGCAATCCGTTTTTTGCGGCTTGCTTTAATGATATCGGGATTTTGGCGTTCTTTTTTCGTCATTGAAAGAATAATTGCCTCTTGTTTTTTTAATATCTCATCGCCGTTTATTTGCTCGATTTGAGATTTGAACTTTGAAAGCCCCGGTATCATTGAGGCAATAGCGCCCATTGAGCCGAGTTTTTTCATCTGTCGCATCTGCGATAAAAGGTCATCCAAATCAAATTTGCCCTTCATCATGGCGAGCATTTCTTTTTGAGCCTGTTCATGGTCAACGGTTTCAATCGCTTTTTCGACAAGTGAGACAACGTCACCTTGGCCTAAAATTCTGCCTGCAATGCGATCAGCGTGAAAAGCCTCGATTTCATCGATTTTTTCACCAATACCGAGATATTTAATCGGCACGCCTGTGACCATTTTCATTGACAAAGCCGCACCGGCACGCGATGTGCCGTCAGCACGTGTCAAGACAAGCCCCGTAATACCGAGTTTTTTGTTAAAAACTGTGGCAACATTGCAAGCCTCTTGTCCGATTAAAGCATCGGCAACAAGCAAAATTTCGGTCGGATTTGAGATTTTTTTGATTTGGATCAGCTCTTCCATCAAAGATTCATCAATTTGAAGACGGCCGGCCGTATCCAAAATCAAAACATCATAAACGCCCGTTTTGGCAGCGTCTAAAGCACGTTTGGCAATTTCAAGCGGTTGTTGGCCTTCTTTTATCGGTAATGTATCAACGCCAATCTGATCGCCAAGCTGTTTTAATTGTTCCTGAGCGGCCGGACGATAAATATCCAAAGATGCCATCAAAACGCGCTTGTTTTTTTTGAGTTTAGATGCAATTTTGGCCGAAGTCGTTGTTTTGCCTGACCCTTGAAGGCCAACCATCATCATAACGACGGGGGCAGGGGCGTTTAAGTTAAGTGAACAATTGTCATCACCCAAGAGCTTAACAAGTTCATCATGAACAATTTTTACAACCATCTGTCCGGGCTGAACGGAACGTACGACTTTTTCACCGATGGCCTGTTCTTTGACATGAGCAATAAAATCTTTGACAACAGCAAGTGAAACATCGGCCTCTAAAAGAGCGATTCTGATTTCACGCATGGCACTGTCAATATCAGCCTCCGAAAGAACGCCTCTTGAGGTGATTTTGGCAAAAACAGCGCCTAATTTATCAGTCAATGTTTCAAACAAAAGTCAATATCCTTTATTTTAAGATTAAGTTTACAAAAAACTTTCACGCCAGTGTGCGAACCCTCGCTGACTGACGGCACGCCGTGGCGTGTTATAAACCGAATCTTTTAATTCATTCGCCTCTCTTATACACTGATTTTTTTTAATGTCAAGAAAAAAAACACGATTTTGAAAAATGTTTCAAAACCGCGTTTTATAGTTTTCTTCATTTTTATTTTTGGGGTATTGCACTTAAATCAAGCGAAATATTTTCGATGCTTAAAGTATCCGAATTTTCAAATTCAAGTGCGTTTTCTTGCAAACCGCCGACATTTTGAATGTCATCGATACCATCTTTTAAGGTGTCTAACATATTTTTCGGTGCTTTGATGAGCACTTTTAATACAGGTGTGCGTTGCGAGACACCGGCGGCTGTTTTTGCCTTACGAATTTGTGAAGTGACATCGGATATATAATCGTACAGAGCCGATTGTTTTGCGTCCAATTCATATTTTGAAAGATCAGGCCACAATGTATTGTGCAAAGAGCTTTCATTGCTTGTACTCCAAGGTCTTGCCTGATAAAGTTCTTCAGTGACAAACGGTGTAAACGGTGCAAAAGCCGACAAAAAGATATCAATCGTTTTCATCAAACTGGCGGCGGCTGAGCGATCCGTTTGGTCATAAGCGCGCTTTTTGACAATCTCAAGATAGTTATCGCAAAAATCCCAAAAACGCTTTTCAATCAGCTCAAGCGCCGTTGCGTAATCATATGTTTCAAACGCGGTTGTCGCGTTTTTGAGCATTTCGGCCATTTTGGCCATCCATGACAAATCGGTTTTTGCTTTGATGAAAGGTTCATAATCTTTTTCATCTTTTAAGGCACTTTGTGATACGATATTGAATACAAACTTGCCGGCATTAAAGATTTTGTTGACGAGTTTTTTGCCCTGAGCCATAATTTGTTCTTCAAAAGCCGTATCAACGCCCAAACGCGCCCGAGCAGCCCAATAACGTATCGAATCGGCGCCATATGTGTCAATCAAGTGTTGCGGCGTAACCACATTGCCTTTTGATTTTGACATTTTTTTGCGATCAGGATCCAAAATAAAGCCGCTGACTAAAACTTCATGCCAAGGAATGGTGTTTGAGTGCATTAAAGCTTTGGCAATTGTGTAAAATGCCCATGTGCGGATAATATCGTGTGCTTGCGGGCGAATGTCAAACGGCAAAGAAATTTTATCGCTGCCGACTTTATCCAAAACAAGTTGGGGTGTCAAAGCAGAAGTTGCCCACGTATCCATGACATCTTTATCGCCGATAAAACCGTTTGGCCGGCCTCGCATACTTTCATCAAATCCTTTAGGGGTATCAACCATCGGATCAACAGGCAATTGCGTGCGATCTGCGATAATCGGTTTATCAAAAATCGGCTCACCTTTGTCATCCAACTGATACCAAACCGGAAACGGTACGCCGAAAAAGCGTTGACGCGAGATGCACCAATCCTGATTAAGGCCTTTGACCCATTCTTCATATCTGATTTGCATATGAGCGGGTTTCCATTTGATTTTGCGACCGGCTTCAATCATTTTTTCTTTTTTATCTTGTAATTTCACGAACCATTGGCGTGAAGTCACAAATTCAAGCGGCCGGTTGCCTTTTTCATAGAATTTAACCGAATGGACAATCGCACGAGGTTCAGATGCCAAAGCACCTTCCGACCTTAAAAATTCAACAATTTTTTCGCGAGCCTGTTTTGCCGGCAAGCCGACAATTTGGCGATAATATCCGTTTGCTTTGCCTTCATCAACCGAGAAAAACGGTGCTTGACCGAAAGTGACATCAAGCAAACATCCGTTTCGTCCGATAATCTGTTTTAGAGGCAAGCCGGAAGCTTTCCACCAAGCCACGTCGGCGGCATCACCGAATGTGCAGACCATCATAATACCGGTTCCCTTGTCTTTTTCGGCATGTTCGGAAGCAATCACCTCAACTTCGGCGCCGAATAATGGCACAATCACTTTTTTACCGAAGAATCGCTGATAACGCTCATCGTCAGGATGGGCGACGATTGCAATACATGCCGGCAAAAATTCCGGCCTTGTGGTCGCAATAATGATATCCTCACCGCTGTCTTTGACTTTGAACTTAATATCATGGAAAAAGCCTGAAATTTCTTTGTCTTCAACTTCGGCCTGTGCAACGGCGGACTGGAATGTTACATCCCACATCGTCGGTGATTCAATCGATTCGACTTCTCCTTTTTCATAAAGATCAATAAAAGATTCTTGCGAAACTTTGATTGATGAGGGACTGATGGTGGCATATTTGATGTTCCAATCATAAGAATGACCGATATTTTTGAACACGTCTTCAAAAACACCCTCATCCGAAGCAGTCAGTTTTTCACAAGCTTCAATAAAGTTTTTGCGTGAAACATCTTTTTGTGGGGCTTTGTTGTTTTCGATATGCTCCGGAACAAAAGTCGGGTCATAAGGTAAAGACGGGTCGCAAGCAATGTTGTAATAGTTTTGAACACGGCGCTCGGTCGGCAATCCGTTGTCATCAAAACCGATCGGATATAAAACCGTTTTACCTTTCATACGTTCAAAACGTGCAACAACATCGGTTTGGGTATAGCTGAAAATGTGCCCGATATGCAGTGATCCGGATACGGTCGGCGGCGGTGTGTCGACAATAAATGTCTGATTGCGCGGACGCGTGTTGTCATAAGCATATACATTATTATTAAGCCAAAAATCTTTGCAACGATTTTCAATTTGTTGCAAATCCATACGATCATCCAAACCTTTGTTTGCTTTATAGACCATGTCAAAGTTCTCCAAATTTATTCTTATGCGGTTATATGGTCAAAAAGTATGCCTGTCAAGGTTTTAATTTGTTTTAACAATATTTTTAAATTTATTGACATATGGTTTAAAATATGTTTTAATAAACTTCAAGTAAGGGAAGTCATTCTCTTATTGAGTGCTCAGAAGGGGCGCGGAGCTGTTAGAAAGCTTTAGATGAACTGCAGTGGAGGATAACACTGTTTTTTGGTGTTATTTTTGTTTTAAATAACACTTTATCCCCGAAACCAAAGTCGGGGTGCCGATGGCGAATGTACAGGATTTTCTAAAGGTTATCGGAGTCATTTCAGTTCATGTGATTTTCTAACCACCCCGCCGCTTGAAGGGCGGTGTTTTTAATATTAACAATAACAGGAGAAAATGTATGAAAAAATGGATTTTACTTTTAGGTGCTGTTTTACCTTTTTGCTTAAATGCACAAAGCATATCAAGCGGCAGTTGCGGTGAAAATTGTCAGTATACGG
>CACXFX010000096.1 GCA_902767055.1 uncultured Pseudomonadota bacterium | reverse complement strand
TAAAGCACCGGAGCGAACTTTTGCTCTTCATCAAGAGAAAGTACGCAAAGGCCTGCGTGTGTGTTAATTGTTATAAACCGGCACCATTGCCGATTCGAAGGTTATATTTAACATATTTTTTTTGCTTTGCAAGAGTTTTTTCATACTTTCAAAACAAAATTACCTTTAAAAACAAAAAAATTATGCAATGCTAATTGAATTTTAAGAATATCGGCATAAAATACAAAAAATAATTTTTTTTAAGATAAAGGTATCGTTCATGAAAATAAAAAGTATACTTTTTTCGTTTTTCTGCCTTTTTGCTTTGCCTGCTTTGGCAGAACTCGAGATTGACATCAACGGGGCCATGCGCGAGGCCATGCCGATTGCCATGCCGAAAATGATAACAAATACAAATGCTTTCGGACAGCTTTTCGGCATCGGCAGTTATGCTTCAAAAATAAGAAACGTTGTGACGGCCGATTTAGAGCGCAGCGGTCTGTTTCGCATTATTGATGAATCAAGTTATATCGAAGATTTAACTTCAATCGATGAACGCCCGAATTTCAACGATTGGCGCGCAATTAAGGCTCAAGCGCTTGTTCAAAGTGCCTTATCGGAAACCGAGGACGGCAAACTTAAAGTCGAATTTCGCCTTTGGGACGCTTTTGCCGGCGAACAGCTTCAAGGTCAATCTTACACCACGACAAAAGAAAATTGGCGCCGCATTGCGCATATTATTGCAGATGATATTTATGAACGCTTAACCGGTGATAAAGGCTATTTTGACACACGTGTCGTTTATGTATCCGAAAGCGGTCCGGCCACCAAGCGTGTTAAGCGCTTAGCCATTATGGATCAGGACGGCGAAAATCACAAGTTTTTAACCTCGGGCGCCGCCATGGCTTTAACCCCGCGTTTTTCACCGAATATGCAAAAAGTTACTTATATTTCGTTTGCGGGCAGTGCACCGAAAGTTTATATTTTGGACATTGAATCCGGCAGGCAGGAACTGTTGGGTAATTTTCCGGGAATGACGTTTGCACCGGTCTTTTCTCCGGACAGTTCAAAAGTTTTGTTGTCTTTTGCCGCCAAAGGTAATACCGAAATTTATGAAATGGATTTAAAGAAAAAATCGACTCGCCAACTTACGCGTCATCCGGCAATTGATACATCGCCGTCCTATTCCCCTGACGGCCAAAAAATCGTCTTTAACTCTGACAGAGGCGGCAATCAACAACTTTATGTAATGGATGCTGACGGCTCAAACGTCGAACGCATCAGTTTCGGCAAAGGTCGCTATGCGACACCTGTTTGGTCACCGCGCGGTGATTATATCGCATTTACAAAAATGGCAGGCGGTGAATTTTATATCGGCGTCATGCATCCGGACGGAACAGGCGAACGTATTATTGCCAGCGGTTATCTCGTCGAGGGTCCGACATGGTCGCCAAACGGCAGAGTTTTGATGTATTTCAAACAAGATCGCAGCAGTGGCAGTCGCTCAGCACCTGTCAAACTTTATACAATTGACGTGACGGGGTATAATGAACGTATGGTTGTCACACCTGCCGAAGCATCGGATCCGGCTTGGTCTCCGTTATTGCCGTAAATAAATAAGCTTTCTTTTAAAAGTGTCAGGAAAAAAGGATCCATTTTTCCTGACACTTTTTTAGGGGCAAAAAAATATTCCACATTTTAGAAAAAAAGCCTTGACTTTTTGTCAAATTTTCAATAAAGTGTCAATATCAAAAGATCATTTTTATGTGACACTTAAAATCTATGTTTCACCTATAAATATTATTTATTATGAAAAAGAAAGTTGCCGTCCAAGTCGACAAAACGAATACCGCTTTGCCGAATTGGGATCTTTCGATTGGCTATTACAAAGGCCTTGACGATCCGCAGATCGAGCTTGATAAAGAAAGCCTCAAAAGACTTTCCAAAGAGCTTGAACTTTACCGAAATCAGCTTGCCGAGCTGGAACCTTACCAGCTTGCAGTCTTGCTCCAAAAGTATGAGTCAATGATTGAATTGGCGCATAAACTCTCCTATTACGCGTTCCTTTATTCGGACACGCATAAAACAGACCGTGCGGCAAACAACTTTGCCTCAAAAATCAACGAATCCATCAGCACCTATTTCGAGCGGCTCGGGTTTATCAATTATGAACTCAACAGTCTGCCGCCTGAGAAGATGATCGAATTTCTCAATCATCCGAAGTGCTCATACTGGATTCCTTGGCTGACGAGAATCTTCAACAGCTACTGGAGCCTCAATGAAGCAGCTTCGTTCATCATCGACCAAAAGTCCATCGTTTCTTCGGCCTGGGACAGGCTCTACAGTGAAACCTGTGCCAAGTTACGCTTCTCATTCAACGGAAAGAGCCTCAACGACGCCGAAATCAGCGCCAAGGCCGCCTCCGACGATCCGGAAGTCAGAAAGAAAGTCATGAAAGAGATTAATCGTGTTTACAAAAATAACGCTGATGTTTTCACGTTATGCTACAACATGATCCTCAAGGACAAGGAAACGGACGACACGCTCTACGGGTTTGACGAACCGATGGAGGAAAGCCTGTCATCAAACCACATCACCAGGGAAAACCTGCTTGCCATGTCCGGCGAGGTGGTTGACAGTTACATTCCCATTTCGCAAAGGTTTTTCAAACTTCTTGCCAAGATGATGAAGGTTGACCGGATTTCCTACGAGGATCGAAATTTCAACCCGATTCCCGCACCGAAAACAAAAGTGACTTGGGAAAAATGTGTTCAGAAAGTTCTTCAGGCATACGCTGATTTTTCGCTTGACTACGCCATGAGTGCATCAAGCATCATCAACCAAAACCTGATCGACGTTCCGCCGGCAAAGGGCAAGAGAAGCGGTGCCTACTGTATCAGAGGCGAATATCCGTATATTTTGCTCAACTTCACCGGATCTGAAAGCGACATAACCACATTTGCTCACGAGCTTGGGCATGGTGTGCACCATTTGTTGCTTTCAAGAATCGGCGTTTTGAATGATTCGACCCCGACGGCTCTGGCCGAAGTCGCTTCCGAGTTTGCGGAAAACCTCGTTTTCCGTCAGCAACTCGAAGCCGCAAAGACAGACAGAGAAAAGCTCCGCCTTTACATCAACAGAGTGGAGGAAATGTTGCAAAGTGTTCACCGGCAGATTTCATTCTTCAAGTTTGAAAATCGCGCCCATCGTGAACGCCGCAAGGGCGAACTTTCAACCGAACGCTTAAATCAGATTTGGCGTGAGGAAACGTCTCGTTATCTCGGCTTTGACATCGGTGAAGACGGTGAATGCCTGTGGATGAGTATTTCGCACCTGTTTAATACCCCTTACTACGTATATTCGTATGCGTTTGCGGGCTTGGTAGTCAACAACCTGATTTTGGCCTACGAAAAGTGGGACGAAGACAGAGAGTTTGAGACGAAGGAAGACTTCCCTTCCCTCTATTTCAATATGTTGGCTTCGACGGGTGTTGAAAACTTCGTCAGTCTGTTGGAACCTTTCGGCATTGATGCAACTTCACCTGATTTCTGGGACAATGGTTTGAGTCTTATCACGAAGTATATCGATGAGATCGAACGCCTGGCCAAGAAAGAAGGTTTGATCTAAAGAAAAAAGCCTCTCTTTGATGAGAGGCTTTTTTTTATCTTTTTTCAATAACGACCGTATCCGGCACAAATTGTTCATAAATCAACCAGATTGCCGACAAGCCGACCAAGATATAAACGATTCTGGCTAAAATACTCATATTACCGAATATCAACGAAACGAGGTTAAAGTCAAAAGCACCGACCAAACCCCAATTCAGGCCGCCGATAATCACAAGCCATAATGCAATTTTTGAAAGATAATACATATATGTTTCTCCTTGTAAAATAAAAAATATTTCTTTTCGTTCAAAGCAAAATATATGCACTGAAAACAGATTTTCAATGGCATATAAAACGCCTGAATTTAAATAGGAGTCCTAATCTGATTTTATTGACTGTATAACCTAAATTTGACAAGTACTTTTTTATATTATATAATTACCTTAAAATTAACAAAAAAAAGGCTAAAAAATGAATAACCCTGAAGATTTATTGTCAGAAAAAAGACTTGAAAAGTACCAAAAAATGTCGAATAAAGACATTATGTTATGCCACCTTTATAATACTGAGCTTGCACAATCTTTTTACCCGTCCCTTTCATATTTTGAAATTATTTTACGTAATAAAATTGATTTAGTCTTTTCAAAACATCTGGGAAAAGATTGGATTTTTCAACCGCAATATATTATCGGGCGAAATCATGACAATATGCAATCAGCACTTTTACATATTAAAGACACAAAGAAAAATATACATGATAAGAATCATATTATCTCAGAATTAAGTTTAGGATTTTGGGTATACCTTTTTTTGCCGGCATATAATCAAGCAATATGGAATAAACATCCGCAAATTTTAAGCGAAATTTTTGAAAAAGCCAAAAATAAATTGGTTTTACAGACTGTTTTTAGTAAATTAAACATTATAAGAATGTACCGCAATAAAGTTTTTCATTACGGCTCCTTAATCACAGATGAAAAAAATCCTCCGGCAAGAATGCATAATTTTATCTACAATATTATCAACCAAATGAGCGCGGACAAACTTTTAAAACAACTAAAAAGCATTGACTCATTCAATGAAAAATATCAAAAAGGCAAAAAAATGGGAATCTTAAAAAATAAAGAAGGGCCTCACTCATAACCGGACTTACACGCCCTGCATAAAAATGCTTAATATGAGATGTATCCCTTCTATCTGTTAATACATTTAACACTATTTTAAAAACTTGTCAAGATATGTTTAAAATTTTTTTTGTTAATTTTGCTTGAGAAGCTTTCAAAATCGGATTAAATTGAAAAAAAAGGAAACAAGATATGCAAATTTACAAAGTCGGCGGCGCCGTCAGGGATAAAATTTTAGGCATCAAATCGCATGACAACGATTATGTTGTCGTCGGCTCAACACCAAAACAAATGCAAGAGCTCGGCTTTAAAAGCGTCGGCAAATCTTTTCCGGTTTTTTTGCACCCCAAAACAAAAGAAGAATACGCCCTCGCGCGGATTGAAAAGAAAACCGGCGACAAACATACGGATTTTGAATTTGTTTTTTCTGCCGATGTGACGTTAAAACAAGATTTACAGCGTCGGGATTTGACCTGCAATGCTATTGCTTATGACGAAAAAACAGGAAAGTATATCGACTATTTTGGCGGCATCGAAGATATTCAAAACAAAATATTACGCCATATTGACGGGGCGCATTTTATTGAAGACCCGCTTCGCGTTTTGCGGGTTTGCCGTTTTGCGGCACAACTTGATTTTGACGTTTGTGATGAGACATTAGCGCTTTGCAAAAAGATGGTTGAACAAGGCGCCTTAAAGCACTTAAGCACCGAGCGAATTTTAGAAGAACTGAAAAAAGCGCTTCAAACCCCGAAAAGCTCAAAATTTTTTATTTTAGCCCACCAAATCGGCGCCTTAAAAGAGATTATGCCGGAACTTGATATCCTTTACGACATCCCCGAAAACACGCTTTATCACCCCGAGGGTACAACATTTTTGCATATTATGCACGCCCTTGATACGGCACCAAACGCTTCGCTTATTGCAAAATTTTCTATCCTGACCCATGATTTGGGCAAAGCATTGACCCCGCCTGAGATTTTGCCCTCTCATAAAGGCCATGAAAACCGCGCGGCAGATGCGATTGTGATGATGTGCCGACGCTTAAAAATCCAAAAGCGCTATCAAAAATTTGCTTTGGCGGCGGCAAAACTTCATATGCTTTATTTTAATATTTTTCGTTTGCGCGCCAAAACGATTTATGAGTTGATAAACAAGCTGACTATCATGCACATTTCGCATCTGGAGGCTTATATTGACGTGTGCCGTGCGGATTTTGAATCTTCGGCGCATGAAGACATCATCCGTGAGCGTATCATTTTTGAAAAAAAGGCCGAGTATTTGAGATTTGCGCAAGATACTCTAAAAAATATCAAAACGACGGATATGCCCGGTTTTTCAAATATGCCAAAAGATGCACGCTTTGCTGAAAAATTGATGCTTTATCAGCTGGACATTCTCCAAAAGAAATTAAAAAAATTTAGAAAACAAACCTTAAAAAATATAAACCGCGGGTGAGGAAACCCGCGGCGGATTACATTAATGAAATGTGGTCATAATAATTTTTTGGCAATCCCACTAAAGATTAGT
>CACXFX010000095.1 GCA_902767055.1 uncultured Pseudomonadota bacterium | reverse complement strand
TGATCAGGTCAAGACCATGGATGAAATGCGTAAAAAGCTCAAAGTTGTTCAAATTAATCGTGACGGCAACTTACGTGCCATTACCGAAGTGACCTAAAAGTCTTTTTATTTCTAAAATTAAAAAATACTTGACAAAAAAAAATATATTTGCTATCATCACAATATCATTTAATCCTATAGGGAGGCGCAAATGGCTGATTTTGATGTAACCAAACCGATGAATGAAGCTGAAACGAAAGAAGCCATTCGTTATTATGTTGATGTTTTGGAAACGGCGCAAAAAGAAAATTATGACGAAATTTTAAAGTTAACGAAAGAAAAGCGGGAAGATGAAGTCATTAAGCTCCTTAAAATAGATGAATTTGTTGATTTGGATGATAAAAATCCGGAGCTTGTGGCCGGTGTTATAAAAGTTTTCGGCAATCGTCCCGTCGGAATCAGCATCTTGCCGAGCTTGTATTCTCTGTCTTTGGAGGCCATATCAAAACGCGAGGCAAAGAAGAACTTTAAACTTGCGGAATATGTTGATTTATCGGCCTATATCGGGCAGGAAGGCGACATTCGCACTCTTTCAAATGACGAAAGGCTGACCCTTGACCGTTTGCTTGAAAAATACGCAAGAGTTCAGGCAAACAGGGGTTTAAGAGAAGATAATCACGCGTGGTATTTTTTAGACGAGCTTCTTGACAGAGGCGATTTGCTCAATTGCAAGGATTTAACGCCCGAACAACGTGCCGTCGTTATGGATAAATACCTCAATCCGAGATTAAATGATAAGTGGAAAAACAGACTGAATCTTTTGAAAAGGTTGGATGAAAAATATATCTCGCAAGCATTGGTTGAAGATGTGCTTCGGGGTCCTGCCGGATTTTTTGAAAAAGAACTTGGTACGCCATGGCTGCAGCTTACCGATAAAAGAGGCGAAAAGACGGCAGAATATCAAAAGTTTGAAAAAGCCGCAATGCGTGTGATTGAAAAAATGCCTCGCTATGATCAAAATTCGTCATTTGGGCGTGAAATGGGCTTAAATGAGCGGTTTGATATGTTGCTTAAAAAGACTCATTATGATGTTTTCCGAAATCTTAACCCGAGAGATATCAATGTGGTTGTCAGAAAATTATATCTCAAAACGGCCGAGCAGGATATCATTAACGGAAACGCCGATAAGTTGTCTTATCATGCTTTGGCGTATGTATTGCAAAACGATAAACAAGGCTATTATGCGCGCAAAATTTCACCCGAAGTTTATAAAGCGGCTCAAAAGCAAGCTCGTCTTGCAGGAAGAGAGGATTTATTTAAGCCGTTAAAAACAGCTGAATTTTTGATTTATCGCAATCAGGTTAAAACGGCTGAAGAGATGGGCAATGTTGTACGTTCTGATGTGTTTTTAAAGCTCAGCCCTAAAGAACGCGAAGAAATGGTAACGATTTCAATGCTGACAGAATTTGCAAAATTGGTGCATTTTCCTGAAAATGAGCAAAAAGAAATTGCCGATGCCTTGCGTCTTGTAAACGAGGGTAAAAAAGAAGAGATGATGCCAAAATCTTCTAAAACGGCAGAAGAGCTTATTTTAGATGTGTTGCAGGCATACGGATATCAAAAAGAATATGCTTTGCGCCGTGTAGATAATGCACAAAAAGTCGAGACAATTATACAAGACCATCAGCGCAAAGTAGATGCTTACGCAAGAGCTATTCAAAAACTTGAAACTTTGCAACAAATATACCAAACCATCGGAGAAGAAGTATTAAGTCAGCAGTCTGCCGAAAAAGTAATTTCAGATATTGTGCATGGTCAAAAAGCTGAATTAAAATTACCTGATTTCGGAAAATTACCCATATTCGGGCGCGATAAAGAAAGAGAACGCCGAGCAAATATTGAAAAAGCTGTTAAATCTTTTAATACCATCACTTTCTTTTTGGATGGAGATAAAGAGGTTATGGATATTTTAAAAACACATCAAAATTATCTTTCCGAGCAAAACAATACAGACTTGCACCTCAAACAAGCCAAAGAATACGGAATTTTAACAGATATTCAAGTAAGAACAAAAGGATATAATAAAGCAACCATCGGCCGCGCAGATTTTTATAACAGGATAGAAACCTGGTTGGAGGGCGTCGATGACAACTTAGAGGTTGTTATTCGCGATTATTGGAAAGAAGATTATGATAACAAACCGGCACGTCCGGTGAATGGATTGGAGTCTCTTTATAAATTTATAGAAGACGTCGTCTATATTGAATCAAAGTTTAAGACCGTTGACGTTGAATATCGTTCATACATAGAAGCGCTTAAAGCTGTTGCACACGAAAGAGTGGGTGTTGATGAGGCAAAGACATCACTTGTGCCCGTTGTCAAAGCTCAGGGACGAAAAACGGCTCAAGAGCGCGCTGAGAATGCAAAGAGAAATATAGATAAACTCGGCGAGCGTCAGAAAAAAGGAAATGATGTGAATGGGGCAAAAGCACAGATTTTTAAGGCAAAAGAAACCATCAAGCGCCAAAAAGAATTAAATTTCCAAAACAGTGGCAGATAAACATATCTGTATGCTTATATGTTATAAAAGTGAAAGATAAAAGACAGAAAGTCTTTTGCGTGCCATTACCGAAGTGACGTGAGATTATCGGTTTTTATATTTTGTAAATACCGACACTTTAAAAGGCGGCGGTGTTTTTTTTATTTGACAATAAATAAATTTTATGGTTTAATGAAAGGCAAATGATGAGGTTGATTTCTTATCATTAAGTGTCCGAACG
>CACXFX010000094.1 GCA_902767055.1 uncultured Pseudomonadota bacterium | reverse complement strand
GGTGATGCACCTTCAATACCATCAAAATCAATCTCCGGTTTTCTGTCCATTTGTGTACACGTTTTAAGATACTCTTTTTGAGCCTCAGGATTGCGCTTAATATAATCCACGGCTTCCTGATAACGCGGATTGGTTTTGTCTGCGATGACAATCCGAGTAGCAACGGAAGCATTCATAGTGATGTCTTGCGTTTCATCATCTTTAATTCTAACCATTTTTAAAATTCTCCAAATAAACGAAATTAACAATTATGAGCGAAGTATATACTATTTTTTAACCATTTGCAAGTGTTTTTTTTGACAAAATGCAATTTTTTTCAAAAGATACGTCTGCAACGGCTTTTTGTTCTTTAATTTGTTTGTAACGAGCAGACAGTTTCGGATCATTTTCAATCATTCGCAGAGCAGCGGGCTTGCTTTCAATAAATTCCAATGCTTCTTGATAATCTTTATTTTTTTGAGCATCCGGAGAAAAAACAATCCCGATGGCGCGCGCAAGATTCATCGCACCTTCGTTTTCTGCAAAAGATTCTCTGATCATAACCATTCTGCAAATCCTCCAAGCAAATATTATAAGAATGATAAACGAAATATACACTATTTTTTAACTATGTGCAAGTGTTTTTTTGACAAAATATGAAATTTTTTTGCCTAAATCATTCGGTTAGGTTGTTTAAGGTCGGGGTTAAATCGGTTTTATCTGGGCTGATATAGGTAAATTTGTTTGCACGGGGCGATAATGCGCACCGTATTTTAAGCACAGATTTTGCAAATTTTGACGTTTGTTTTCAAAATGATTTTGATAAATCGTATCGAATTTTTCAGAGCCAGCCGATAAAACGGCCTTTTGTCCGTTATAAAAAGCAAAATAATCTCCTTTGGGCGGTGTTTGGGCTTCCAACGGATCAAAGATGTCAATGACGTAAACTTCATTGTTTTTAAGCAAAGGCAAAACTTTTTGTAGAGAAGCTTCATCAAATGAGCCGACAAAAAACATAATCGCTTGGCGACCGGCTTTTTTTTGCAACAATTGAAATGATTTAAGAAAATCTTCGGTTGTCTCTGAAAGATTTATATTTTCGCGAGCGACCTGTTCTATTTTTTTTAAGATCGACAAAAAATAGTCCTGATGCTTTTGAGGTTCAAACAAATAAGTTTGTCTGCCATTGTAAAGGGCAAGCCCGAATCGATCCTGATAAGAAAGAGCAAGCCAACCTACAAGTGCCGCGATTTTAGAGGCTGTCACCGATTTTAACTCGCCTTTTGTCGCAAAATACATTTTTTCAGACAAATCAAGCCAGAGGTAAACCAGTCGGTCTTTTTCTTCCATATAAATTTTGGTAAACGGCTGATTTTTGCGGGCGGTGACGCGCCAGTCGATATCACGCAAATCGTCGCCGAATGCATAAGCGCGAACTTCTTCAAACTCAATCCCGCGGCCTTTGAAAGCCGATTTTGAATCACCCGTCAGCCGAGTTGTTTTCTTAAATCCGAAATTTTTTAGGTAAGCCACATCGTGTTTCATTTTCATCAGCGTTTTGAAACTCGGCGCAAAAGACTCGTCAAAATCTGACTTTTCTTTTTTAGCAAAAACGGATTTTAAGGCTGAAAAAACCAATGTTTTATCCTCATATTAAGGCAACGGAACCGTTCTTAAAAGCCTTTCAATCACATCATCGGCGGTTAAATTTTCTGCCAGTGCTTCAAAGCTTAAAATAATGCGGTGGCGCAAAACGTCATAGGCAATGGCGTGGATGTCTTCCGGCGTCACAAAATCCCGTCCTTCAAGCCAAGCGTTGGCTTTAGCACATTTATCAAGTGCAATGGTGGCACGCGGGCTGGCACCGAATCTGACGACATCTTTTAAGTCAGTGCTGTATTTATCGGCATAGCGAGTGGCCATCACAAGAGCAACGATATAATTTTCAACCTCGTCGGAAGTATGGACGCGCAAGACTTCCTGATGTGCGCCCAGAATTTCTTCAGTGGACATTTTTTTGTACTCGGTTTTATCTTTTTCCCAACATTCTTTGTCATCGCCGCAAGCCATATCTTCTGCACGGACAAGTCTTAAAATTTTCTTTTCGGTTAAAGCATCGGGCTGATTTATTTTAACATACATCAAGAAACGGTCAAGCTGAGCTTCGGGTAAGTTATAAGTCCCTTCGTGCTCAATCGGGTTTTGGGTGGCCATCACCATAAACAAATCGGGCAAACCGTAAACTTTTGAGCCGACACTGACTTGATGTTCGGCCATCGCCTCTAAAAGCGCGGATTGGACTTTTGCCGGTGCACGGTTGATTTCATCGGCAAGCACAAAATTGGCAAACACCGGACCCTTTTGAAATTCAAAACGATTGTCTTTGGCAAGATAAATGTCGCTGCCCGTGATATCTGACGGTAATAAATCCGGCGTAAACTGAATGCGATTAAATGTTGCGTTAACCGAAGCGGCAAGCGTTTTAATCGCCTTGGTTTTGGCA
Organism: uncultured Pseudomonadota bacterium; assembly: GCA_902767055.1. GTDB lineage: Bacteria > Pseudomonadota > Alphaproteobacteria > RF32 > CAG-239 > UBA1254. The sequence continues at coordinate 3,509 of CACXFX010000094.1, read as the reverse complement.
AGTCCCGGGGCGCCTTCCAAAAGTATATGGCCTGAGGACAAAAGCGCAATCAGCATTTTTTTGATCAGATCATCTTGACCGACAATGACGCTTTCAAGGTGAGCTTTTAATTCAAAAACTTTTTTTGTTAAATCCGACATTAAATAACCTTTCCCTGTGAACAAAAGAAAATTTAAACTCTTTTTTTGTTTAATCTGCTTTAATATATAGGCAAATTTTGAAAAAAATACAAGAAGCAAACGTTAATATGAGCAATATATTTGATCTAACCGAAACTGAGGATAAAAAAACTTATGACAATATCAGTGCTTTAAGGCCTGAGTTTGATTGGATGCAAGCCTTAAATGTTGAGCAAAAAGAGGCGGTTAAAGCAACCGAGGGGCCGGTTCTTGTTTTATCGGGTGCCGGTACGGGAAAAACACGTGTTTTGACCACGCGTCTTGCTTATATATTATCAAACGGTTTGGCAAATGCTTGGAACTGTTTGGTCGTCACTTTTACCAACAAAGCGGCCAAAGAAATGAAACTGCGTGTTCAGGAGCTTATCGGCTCTGTGGCTGACAGTGTGTGGCTTGGGACATTTCACAGTATTTGCGTCAAAATTTTGCGCCGTCATGCCGAATTTGTCAGGCTTAAAAGCAATTTTACGATTTTAGATGAAGATGATCAAAAAAGAGTGGTTAAGCAAATTTTGCAAGCCGAAGGGATTGATGAAAAAAAGTATCCGCCTGCGGCACTTGTCGAAAAAATTTCGCGCTTTAAGGATAAAAATTTGACACCCGAGCAGATTGCCAGAGATTTTAAGGGCAATGTGACGACAATGGTTTATCAAAAATATCAGGCACGCCTTAAGGAATTAAATGCCGTCGATTTTGGCGACATTATTATGTATGTGTTGCAGATTTTTTTGGCCCATCAGGAAGTTTTGGAAAATTATCAATCCCAATTTAAATACATTATGGTTGATGAGTATCAGGATACAAACGTGACGCAATATTTATTGCTTCGGTTGCTTGCGCAAAAACACGGCAATATTTGCTGTGTCGGGGATGATGATCAATCAATTTATTCATGGCGCGGGGCGGAGATTGAAAATATTTTGCGCTTTGAAAAAGATTTTGCAAATGCGCGCGTGATTCGTCTTGAGCAAAACTATCGTTCGACGGCAAATATTTTGACGGCCGCATCTTGTTTAATCAGGCACAATGACGGGCGTTTGGGTAAAACGTTAAGAGTTGCGAAAAATTCACCTGCAAATATGTGCAACAACGAGAAAATCAAGCTTATCAGTACATACAGCGGCACGGAAGAAGCGTTAACTCTTGTGCGAGAGATTGAAAATTTGCATCGTCAAAATTTTGAGTATTCTCAGATGGCGATTTTGGTGCGTACGGCCGCGCAGATGCGTGTTTTGGAAGAAAAGCTGATTGCTGAGGCCGTTCCTTATCAGGTCATCGGCGGGCCGAAATTTTATGAGCGGGCCGAAATCAGAGATGTTCTTGCGTACTTGCGTGTGATTGCTCAAAGCGGTGATGATTTGGCTTTTGAACGAATCATCAATAAGCCCGCGCGTCATATCGGGGCGACGAGTGTCAAAAAATTCAAAGATTATGCGGCTCAAAATCATATGTCGCTTTTTGATGCCGTGCGGCAAATGGCTGATTTAAAACTGATTTCGGGACAGCTTTTAAGTTCTTCGGTTGAGTTAATGGGCCATTTTGACGAATGGCAAAAGGCCGCCAAAGAATTAAAACTTGCAGAGCTTGCCGAGCGTGTGACCGAGGAATCGGGTTATATCGATATGCTCAAATCCGAAGACAGTGTCGAATCCGAGGGGCGGATCGAAAATATCAGAGAGCTGATTAATGTGATGAGTGATGAGGCTGAATATCCGACGCTTGATGCATTTTTGGAGCATGTCAGTTTAGTCACCGAAACGGATAATGTCACTTCATCGAACAATGTGATGCTCATGACGCTTCATTCCGCCAAAGGTTTGGAATTTGATGTGGTTTTTCTGCCAGGTTGGGAAGAGGGACTTTTCCCGCATGAGCGCGCCTTAAGTGAAGGGGGAACTGCGGCTTTGGAAGAAGAACGCAGGCTGGCTTATGTGGCTTTGACGCGTGCCAAGCAAAAGGTTTATATTTATGTGGCTTTTGCACGCCAAATTTTCGGACAATGGGAAAATTGTGAGCCGTCACGATTTTTAAATGAATTGCCGAGCGAATGTTTGGAAATTGTCAGAAATGCTTATCAACCTCGTCAATCGTACGGTTATTCATACCAAAAAACGAATTATCAGCAAAGAGCAAAACAAAATGTGAAAGGTGTGCGCGTTTGGCATCAAAGCTTTGGTTACGGGACGTTGATGCGCGTTGAAGCCGATGATAAATGTGAGGTTTATTTTGATAAAGTCGGCAAAAAAATGGTTTACGGCTCATATTTAAAAAGAGTGTAACCTAGCGATATTTAATCGACACACGGTTTTTATCACCCGCCACAAAATTAGCCTCTTCGATTGTATAAATCCGCCGTTTATCATAATTGCCTTTGAGCAAATCATTAATCGATTGATACGTTTTGCCGTTATATTTTAACATATAATTGCCGTCGCTTTGGATAAACGTGTCACACGCTGAGCCTTGACAAATACCTTTCGCCTCCAAAACATCTCGTTTGCATTTGTTTTTATCTGTTCCGCAGGTATAATCATTTGTATCCTCCGCTTCACGCGAAATATCTTTTTGCATATTTTCAAGAGAGGTATAAAATTTGCCGTCTAAAATATAAACTCCGCCTTGTCTTTCATAAGGCACGATATTTTCTGAGCCTTTACCTGCGCATGGTGATGAGGATGCACAGTAAATGGTGGCAGTTGTTCTATCGAAAGCATCGTCACCAATAGATGTTACCGAATCGGGAATAATCATACTTATCAAAGATTTTGCGGCATCAAATGCTTTATCTCCGATATATGTGACCGATTCCGGAATATTAATACTCTCAAGATTATAAAGACTCGAAAAAGCATGTGGTTCAATACTTGTTATTGAATTTGGCAACGTGATACTTGTTAAAGAATTATCGAAGGCTAAAAAAGCACGATAAACAGATGTCACAGAATCTGAAATTGTTATATTTTGTAAATTATCCATTCTTTGAAAAGCCCTAGCACCGATACTTGTCACCCCTGAAACAACCACATTTTCCACTTCGGAAGCAATATTATGCCACGGACGTGACGCGAGTAAAGCTGCTTTTTCTTCTGCCGACAGAATGTCATGATCACCAACCGGACCATAATTTTTCATATCTCCCGTACCGCTAATCATCAAAGTATGTGTTGTTTCATCAAAAGACCAAGAACAATTTTCGCCGCAAGATGACATATTATCGGCTGATACCTTAAAACATACAAACATCATAAAACTTAATATTTTTACAAATTGCTTTTTATTCATAAATTTTCTCCATATTATTTACCGTCATTAAACCAAAACCGCGCCTTT